>CAYXRQ010000240.1:0-2812 GCA_964466765.1 uncultured Bifidobacterium sp.
GTGCAACAACTCAAAGGTGATGTTTACCCAGGTCCCATCGGCATCGAGTCCCTGCCACGACAACCACAGCGTGGTGGCGGCCATGGACGCCGCGGGAACGTACCCCCAGCGCGTCACCAGCCACAGGAGCACGGGGGAGAGAGCAATGACCCAGAGATAGCTGCTCACGTACCAGAGGGCCGACGTGAACCATTCCCCCGCCACCTCTGAGGTGGGGGTGCGCAACGGCACGAGAAAATCGATGATTGGCCCCGTGGCAGAGCTCGACTGTCGCGAGACGACGAGCACCACCGCCGCATAGACGAGCCAGGCCGGGTAGAACCGAACCAGGCGGCGGCGGACCATCGTCCTCACCCCATGTTCACGGGCGGTGCGCGCCATCAGTGTCCCAGTGACAGCGAACATCGCTGGAACGGCGGACACGAGCCATGTCGTCCATGCCCACCCTGTCGCATGCCACGTCAGAACGCGCGCGAGTGCGACGGCCCTGATTCCGTCCAGTTCGCTCAGACGCCCCGTGGCGCGGGCGGATGACTCCACAGGCCGAAACTACGAATGATCCCCAGATTTGGCTATCCGCTTGGTCGTGAGTTCACGGCAAGTACACCGTCCGTCGGCCGGATCGACCACACTGCTTCACCCGGCTCGGCCTACCCCAGCCAATTGACATCCGGTGCCGGGCGGTCGCGCGGCGGCGTCTCGCGTGTGCCGTGCCCCAGGTAGACGAGACCGATCATCGTCGCACTCTCCGGGAAGCCGCAGAACTCGTTCATCTCGGCCTCTGCGCCCTTCACGGGACTGCTCCACAGGGCGGTCATGCCGAAGGCCTCGATCATGAGGAGCATGTTCTGGATGCCGGCGGCGACGGCGAACCCGTTCTCGGCGGTCTCGAGCTCCGTCTCGCCCGGTGCCGACGCGACTGCGAGCACCACCGGCGCGCGCCCGTACTTGCCACGTGCCTTCTCGACCTTGTGGGCCTCCTCGCCGTTCGCTTCCATGACGGCTGCCACTGCCGCGCCGAAGGCGAGGCGGGAGTCACCCTGCAGGACGGCCACCCGGAGCGGACGGGTCTTGCGGTGGTTCGGTGCCGCCTGTGCCGCCCTGACGATTCGCTCGATGACGGTGCGGTCGACCGGCTTCTCCCTGTCGATCGTCATCCCGCTCGTGCGGCGGTGGATGATGCGCTCGAGGTCGTCCGGGGTCATCAGTTCTTGTGCAGGTCGGCGTTGAGCCCGCCCCACGATCCCTTGCGCATCGACGTCTCGACGGCGCCGGTGAGCGAGTTGCGCCTGTACAGCAGCCCGGACTGGCCCGAGAGGAACTTCGCCTTCACGGGGTTCCCTGCGGGGTCGATGACCACTGTCCCGGCGGTGACGTACAGACCTGCCTCCACCACGCAGTCGTCGCCCAGGCTGATGCCGATGCCGGCGTTGGCGCCGAGGAGGCACCGCTCGCCGATCGTGACCATCTCCTTGCCGCCGCCGGACAACGTGCCCATGATGGACGCGCCGCCGCCGATGTCGCTGCCGTCACCCACGATGACGC
This sequence comes from uncultured Bifidobacterium sp., assembly GCA_964466765.1. Taxonomy (GTDB): domain Bacteria; phylum Actinomycetota; class Acidimicrobiia; order Acidimicrobiales; family Ilumatobacteraceae; genus UBA2093. The sequence continues at coordinate 1,546 of CAYXRQ010000240.1, forward strand.
CCTGCGAGATCCGGCCCTCCACCATGGAGGCACCGAGCGTCCCCGCGTTGAAGTTGCAGAACCCCTCGTGCATCACGGTGGTGCCGGGGGAGAGGTGCGCGCCCAGGCGCACGCGGCTGGCGTCGGCAATGCGGACCCCGGAGGGCACCACGTAGTCGACCATGCGCGGGAACTTGTCGACGCCGTGCACGGTGAGCGGCCTGCCCTGTCGTGCCAGGTTCCACTGCACGCTCTCGATGGCCCCGACCGGGACGGGTCCGCGGTCGGTCCATGCGACGTTCTGCAGGTGGCCGAAGATGCCGTCCAGGTTCATGCTGCGCGGCTTCATCAGCCGGTGCGAGAGCAGGTGCAGGCGCAGGTAGGCGTCCGCCCCGTCGGTGGGTGCGGCGTCAGTGTCGATCACGAGCGAGACCGGGCGCAGCGCAACGGCCCGCTCCGGGTCCGTGTCCACCGCCGTGGAGACCGACGGCGCGTCACCAGGCACCGCGTCACCCATCCCCAGCCCGCGGAACCGGACATCGAGCGTTGCCCCGTCGGCGTCGAGTGTGGCGATGCCCGTGCCCCATGCAGTTGCCATGTCTAGAGAACCTCCGGTCGAAGTGTGGGAAAGAGGACGACATCGCGGATCGTCTGGGTGTCGGCGAGGAGCATCGCGAGCCGGTCCATCCCGATCCCCAGCCCGCCGGTCGGCGGCATGCCGTACTCGAGCGCGCGCAGGTAGTCCTCGTCGACGGTGCCTGCCTCTGCGTTGCCGGCCTCCTTCGCCTTCTGCTCCTCCTCGAAGCGGAGGCGCTGCTCCACGGGGTCGTTCAGCTCGCTGTACCCGTTGGCCAGCTCACGACCGCCCACGAACAGTTCGAAGCGCTCGGTGAGGTGCGGGTCGTTGCGGTCGACCCGCGCGAGGGGGCTGATCTCCACGGGGTGGTGCGTGACGAAGGTGGGCTCCCGCAGCGAGGACTCGCAGAGCGTCTCGAACAGTTCCTCGATGATCTTCCCCGTGCCGAATCTGTCCTCGACCTTCACCCCGTGCTTTCCGGCCAGCGTCACGAGCTCCGCGCGGGGCATGGAGGGGTGCACGGCGACACCGGTTGCCTCGTGGACCAGGTCGACCATGCGCACGCGGCGCCACGGGCGCGCGAGCTCGGTCTCCTTGTCGTCGATCCGCACAATGGAGGAGCCGGTGGCGTCCAGCGCGGCCCTCGTGATGAGGTGCTCGGTGATCTCCATCATCTCGGTGTAGTCACCGAACGCTTGGTACAGCTCGAGC
>CAYXRQ010000241.1:0-2810 GCA_964466765.1 uncultured Bifidobacterium sp.
GACTGTGGATGTCGTGGTGGTGACCCCGCTGACCCGCGTGTCGTCGGTGAACAGTGCGTCGATGCAGCCGGGCGATCCTTCCGGGGCGGGACCGAGGGCCCCTGCGACCGACTTCACCAGCAACGCGCGCCCGAGAACGGTGGGATGCACCCCGTCGTTGTTCAGCACGCCCGGCTGGGCGGATGCGGTGCCCCAGTCGAGCACGGACACATGGTCGTTGGAGCTGGCCAGCTCGCGGATGACGTCGTTCACGGCCTTCTGTGAGTCACGGAAGAGTGTCGTGGTGAGGAGCAGGGTGGGCCGCGGGGCGAGAGACACCACGATGCGCTCCATGTCCTGGCGGTAGCGGTCGATGCTCGCGCTGGGGTTGGTGCCGAGGAGCACCACCGCGGCATCCCATCCCTCCGTGATGCGCGCGCGCAGCACCTCGCGGCCGAAGGCGGCGGGCTGGCCGGACTCTGCCTCGACCGAGGTGCGCCAGCCGAGAGGCCTCAATGCGTTGCACATCTCGTTTCCGTACCGCGCGGCGGTGCCCGCGAGGATGGAGTCACCGATGACGAGCAACCGGTTGCCCGTGGCCCGGGCACCGATCAACTGCCCCTGCACGCCGGGCACGGTGAGATCGGCGCCGTCGAGCGAGAGGCTGCCGCCGGGGCCGGCCCCACCGGGGATGCGGCCGATTCCCGCGAGCACGGTGTCGCCGGACGCGGAGGACCCCCCGCACGAGGCGAGCAGGACCAGTGCTGCGGCGAGCACGACGGGGCGGGGGCGGACCGTGGGCATGAGCCCCACACGCTATTGGCAGGGTGCGCGGACTTCCCGCCACCTGCGCGGGATGGTTACTGCTGTCCGCCCCGCTGGGCCCTCAGTTCGTCGCGGATCTCGATGAGGAGGTCGTTCGTGGACACCGTCTCCGCCGCCGCGGTGTCCTCGTCCTTGTCGCGGAAACGGTTGTACAGCTTCACCACCACGAAGAGCGCCAGCGACACGAGGATGAAGTTGATCGCGGACGTGGCGAACGCCCCGAGCTCGATGTGGCTGCCGTTCACCGACACGTACTTCTTCGAGAAGTCCGGCTGCTTGCCCCCGAAGATGGCCCCGATGAGGCCCCCGAGGATCCCGGGCTGCGTGGCGCTGCCGGCGAACGAGTCGACCACGGTCTTGAACGCTGCACCCATCACGAACGCGACGGAGAGGTCCACCACGTTCCCGCGGTTGATGAACTCGCGGAACTCCTGCACGATCCCGCGCCTGGCGATCTTCTCCTTCGCCAGTTTCTCGACTTTCTCGATGATCTCGGGCATGGGCCGAGACTATTCGGTGACGAGGTCCTCGAATCGGTCAACACGGCGGAGGGATGGGAACAGCCTCCAAAACAACGCGACGATGCCCAGCGTGGCGATGCCGCCGCCGACCACCGTGGCAGGCACGCCGGCAGCCGCGGACACCGCACCGGACTCGAACGCACCGAGCTCGTTCGACGCACCGATGAACACGCCCTCGACGGCGGAGACCCTCCCCCGCTTCTCGTCGGGCGTCACCAGCGGCACGATGGAACTGCGGATGAAGACGCTCACCATGTCGGCCGCAGAACCGATCAGGACCGCGACGAAGGCCACCGCGTAGCTGTGCGTCAGCCCGAGAACGATCGAGTGGACACCGAACACGGCGACGACCACGAGGAGCGTGCGGCCGACATGCCTGGTGACGGGCCGCGAGGCGAGGAAGATGGCCATGAGCGCCGCCCCGATCCCGGACGAGGCACGCAGCCACCCGTACGCGACGTCGCCCACGCCCAGCCGTTCCTCCGCGATGACCGGGAGGAGCGCGATGGCTCCCCCGAACAGCACTGCGAAGAGGTCGAGCGAGATGGCCGCGAGGAGGATTGGCGTGCGCCGGATGAAGTGCAGGCCCTCCATGGCCATCCTCATCGTGGGGCGCTCCTTCTTCTGGAAGTCCGCCCCGGTGCGCGGCACCTTGATGGTGAGGAACGCGAGCATGCCGACGGACATGAGCCCGGCCGAGACTGCATAGGCGACCGAAGGATCGATTGCGTAGAGGAACCCGCTCACGGCCGGGCCCACGATCGCGGCCCCCGTCCATGTCGCGGACGAGAGCGCGATGACGCGCGGCAGACCGCCTGCCGGTGCGATGAGCGGGGGGATCGTGCGGATCGCGGGCGATGCGAACGCCCTGGACACCCCGAAGAAGAACGCGACGACGAACATGAACATCGTGCCGGTCGGGTCGGTGCGGGCGTAGAACATGAACGCGAGCGCGGAGAGAACCTCCCCGAACTGCGCGAGGAAGACGACCTTCTTGCGGTCGAAGTGGTCGGCGACAGTCCCCGTCACGAGGACGAGCAGGACGGCGGGGAGGAACTCTGCGAGCCCCAGCCACCCGATGTCCAGCTCGTTGCCGGTGATGTCGTAGATGTGCTTGCCGAGCGCGGCGGCCTGCAGCATCACACCCACCGTCATCGTGAACTGGGCGACCAGGAATGCCGTGACACCCGGCGAAGCAAGCACCTCGCGGCCCGTGGGGGTCCGCACGGGTGCGGCGTCGCTCACCGTGCGGTCCAGCCGCCGTCGACCACGACGGACTGGCCGGTCATGAACGACGACGCATCGCTCGCCATGAAGAGGAGCGCGCCGTCCAGCTCGTGCTCGGCCCCCATGCGCGGGATCGGCGAGTTCTGCTGCACGTACTTCTGCGAGCTCTCGTCGGTGTCCATGCCGGCGGTCATCTCGCTCACGAACCAACCGGGGCACAGCGAGTTCACGCGGACGCCCTTGCGCGCCCACTGGGCC
>CAYXRQ010000242.1:0-2809 GCA_964466765.1 uncultured Bifidobacterium sp.
CGAGTCCGCGGGCTGGCCGGTGTTCGCCGACTCGCTGAGCGGGCTGCGCGAGTGACACCCGAACGTGATGGTCGGCTTCGACCCCGTCCTGCGGTCCGCGGCGCTGACGTCGCGTCTCGTGCCCGAGGTGATCGTGCGTATCGGTGACCCTCCCGCATCGAAGGTGCTCGCACAGTGGGCGGTGCGCACGGGCGCCGACATCGTCCAGGTCAGGGACCACGAACAGGTCGTGGACCCCGACCATGTGGTCGCGCTCTCTGTCTCCGGCCCGGTGGACAGGATCTGCGGGATGCTCGCGGGCTCGGTGGCGCCCGCGGGTGAGGCGTGGCTCGGGGAGTGGATGGCTGCGGAGTCCGCGGCCCAGAAGGCGATCACACGCCACACGGACGAGAACTTCGTCGAGCCCACGGTGGCGAGGCGCGTGGCTGACACCTTGTCCCCGGGCGACAATCTCGTGGTGTCGTCATCCATGCCGGTCCGCGACCTCGAGTGGTTCGGCACTGTGACCCCCGGGGTCAAGGTCCACTCGAACAGGGGGGCGAACGGCATTGACGGTGTCGTCAGCACGGCGGTGGGCGTCGCGCTCGGCACGGGCCGCCCGACCACCCTCCTCATCGGGGACGTCGCCATGGTGCACGACTCGAACGGGCTGTGGGGCCTGGCACGGCGCGGTGCGGACGTGCGCATCATCGTGACCAACAACGACGGCGGTGCGATCTTCTCGTTCCTGCCGCAGGCCTCGCAGGTGGACGGGGCGACTTTCGAGACGCTCTACGGCACACCGCACGGCGTCGACTTCGGCGCGCTCTGCGCGGCGCACGGCATCGCGCACGTGGCAGTGTCCGACCGTGAGTCGTTCGAGGCGGCCCTCCATGGTCCCGGACCCCGCATGGTCGAGGTCCGGTTCGACAGATCGGGCAACGTCGCCGCACACGACGCCCTCAACGCGGCCGTGGTGGCGGCAGTCGACGCGGCTACGGCCTGACGATCGCCGAGAGCATCGCCTGGAACTTGGCCTGGGTCTCGGCCAGCTCCGCCAGCGGGTCGCTCTCTGCCACGATGCCGCCGCCCGCGAACAACCGGGCTGTCCGCCTGTCGGCGGAGAACTCTGCGCACCTGATCGTCACCGCGAACGTCCCGTCACCGTGACGGTCCACGATGCCGACGGCACCGCCGTAGTTGCCCCGTTGCATCGGCTCGTGCGTCTCGATGAACTCGATCGCACCCGCGGAGGGCGAGCCGCCGAGCGCCGGCGTGGGGCAGAGGGCCCTGACCAGCGTCATCACAGGGGGACGGGGTTCCGAGAGCGCCCCCTCGATGGCGGTCCCGAGATGCTGAACGTTCGCGACAGTCACGATCGAGGGCTCGGGCTCCCAGTCGAGGTATGAGCACCACGGCAGCAACGTGTCGTGCACCATGTCGATGACCACGCGGTGCTCGACCTGGTTCTTCGTGCTGGCCACCAGATCCGCCGCCAGACGTGAGTCGGTCGACGGGTCGCCGGTCCGTGGCGCCGTGCCCGCGAGCGGGTGGCTGCGGACCGTGCGGCCCTGCACCTGGACGAGCAGCTCCGGCGAGGCGCCGATGAGCCCGTCGACGCAGAACCTGTAGCTGCTGCCGAAGGAGGCCCGGAGACGGAGAAGGACGGCGTGGATGTCAATCGGCTCAAGGGCGGTCACGGAGATGTCTCGCGCGATGACGGCTTTCAGCAGCTGGCCGGCCCGGACTGCGTCACGTGCCGCCCCGACCGCGGCGAGGTACGCGTCCACCGGCGTGACGGGCGAGACGCTGTACGAGTTGGCTGTCACCACAGGCTGCGCAGTGTGGAGTGCCTCCTCGACGGCGTTGTCGAACTCTTCATCGGTGAGCGAGGCGGGGTCCGCACCGATGACTGTCACCCAGCACTGCCCGTCAGCGTCCTTGGTGACGACGGCCCGGGGCAGGACGAACCGTGCCGCCTCCCGCGGGAGGAAGGGGACCACGCCGAACAGGTGCGGGCCGTGCCCGTGGGGCGGTGCCTCGCCGTCGACGGGCTGAAGACCGGCGAGAACCCGGTCCAGGTCATCCTCGTTGACCACGGCGACCGAGCCGCGCCCCGCCGCCCCCACGCCGTCGCGGACGAAGAGCATGCCGTCTCCGCGGCACACGTCGTTCAGGTCGACGTGTTCGTCCAGCCGGCGCGTCCGGAAGAACATCACGCGTCCCGGGTGCCGACCATCAACTGGGTCAGTCCGCCGCTCAACTGGGTGTGCACCGCGTCGGCGAACCCCGCGGCGCGAAGCTTCGCCACGAGCTCGTCTCTCGGCGGGAGGTAGGCGACGCTCCGCGGCAGGTACCTGTACGCGGGCCCGTCGCTGAGGAGCGCTCCGATGTGCGGCACGACCTTCCCGAAGTAGATGTTGTTCCCGAACCGCACGAGGGGATTGTGGGGCACCCCGACGTCGAGCAGTGCGACCCTGCCGCCCGGCCTGATCGCGCGGGCGCACTCACGGAAGAAGACATCGAGATCGACGAGATTGCGCAGTGCGAACCCGCACATGATCCCGTCCACGGCGCCATCGGGAACGGGGAGCCTCAGGATGTCGGCCTGGGCCCGCGGAGCGCCGGACGTGTCGTTCGAGAGCATCCCGAACGAGAGGTCCATGGAGACCGGCTCCAGGCCGGCCCGGCGCATGTCAACGCACAGGTCGCCCGTGCCGGAGGCGAGGTCGAGGACGCGGGAGCCTGCGGGGAGCGCGAGGTCGCGCACAGCCCTGCGGCGCCAGCGCACGTCCAACCGGAAGGTCATGATGCGGTTCACGAGGTCGTA
>CAYXRQ010000243.1:0-2785 GCA_964466765.1 uncultured Bifidobacterium sp.
GATCACTGGCACCTGAAGCCAGCGCGTCTGCCATTTCGCCACTCGCGCGAGTAGGTGCCCAACGCTAGCGACAGCCCGCACGGCGCCCAACCCCCGGTAACTCCCTCACCATTGGCACCAGCGCCCCTCGGCCCCCGATTACCCTTGACTTTCATGGCAAAGGGCACGCTCGAGCACCGCATCGAGAACATCTTCGAGGGTCTCTTCGCCCGTGCCTTCAAGAGCAAGGTCACCCCCATGCAGATCGGCCGGCGCCTGCTGCAGGTGGCCGACTCAGAGTCCGAGACGGATTCCCTGGGCCGCCGCGTGGTGCCGAACACCTTCATCATCCAGCTCTCCGCCGATGACAGGGAAGGGTTCGCCGACGTGGAACCTGCCCTCCTCTACGAGCTCACCGAGGCGCTGCGGATGCACGTGAAAAACTCCGGTTACCACGTGGAGGGCAAGGCCCGCGTGGCGCTGCGCACCAGCACGGAGCTGCGCCGCGGCCGTTTCGACATCACCGCCAAGACCGTCCAGCAAGAAGGCGTCAGCGCCGAGGTCCCGGCCGTTTCCACCCCTGCCGCGGAGTCAGAGCCCGCGCCCGTCCCGGCCGGCACGGCTGCACCCCTTGCCCCCGTCATCCCGCTGCGCACCACGGGCGAGGCTCCCCCGCCGGTCATCACCGTGCCGGGCGGCCAGCGCGTGGAGCTGCACGAGGGCCACTACGTGGTGGGCCGCCACCTGGAGTGCGACATCGTCATCAGCGACTCGAACGTCAGCCGCCGCCACGCGGAGTTCGTGTGCGCGGGCCGGGACGTGATCGTGCGCGACCTCGGCAGCACCAACGGCACGAAGGTGAACGGGGTGGCCATCAACGGCGACCAGCTGCTGGTGCACGGCGACGTGATCGGCTTCGGCACCGCCCAGGTCACCTTCGAGGCCTCGTAGCCGCCCTGCGGTCGCACCATGCCGGACCAGGTCCTCACCGCACTGAAGGTGCTCCTCCTCGCGCTGGTCTACCTGTTCTTCGCCCGCGTCATGTGGGCGGTGTGGTCCGAGGTGCGCACCCCGGTGGCGCCGCGCGGCGCCGCCCCGAGGGAGCGCGGTGCACGCAAGACGAAGGGCGCCGTGTCGTTCGTGGTGATCGAGCCCCGCGAGGAGCGCGGCCACAGGTTTACGCTTGCCGACGTGCTCACCATCGGCCGCGACGAGGACTGCGACATCGCCATGCCCGGCGACACCTTCATGTCCGGCCGCCACGCGCGGATAGAGGTGCGCCCCGGCGGTGCCGCCATCGTGGACACGAACTCCACCAACGGCGTGTTCGTGAACGGCAAGCGCGTGCAGGGCGAGCGCACCCTGCGCGACGGGGACCGCATCCAGGCCGGCAACACCGTGCTCGAGACCAGGGGATGACGCCGCGATGAGACTGAAGCACGGGGCGTGCACCGACGTGGGCATGGTGCGGGTGTCGAACGAGGACGCCTTCACGGCCGAGGGCGAGCTGTTCGTGGTGGCCGACGGAATGGGCGGGCACAACGCCGGTGAGGTGGCCAGCGCGCTAGCTGTCGCCACCCTGCGGTCGGGCGTGCGCAGCGGCCTGCGCGACCCCGTCACCCTGCGCGAGCTGGTGCAGCAGGCCAACACCGCCATCTACACCGCCAGCCTGGACGACAGCGCCCAGGCCGGCATGGGCACCACGGTCACGGCGATGGCGGTGATCCCCGGCGAGGAGCCGCGCGTGATGGTGGCGAACGTGGGCGACTCGCGCACCTACATCTTCCGCGGCGGCCGGCTGGACCCGATCAGCGTGGACCACAGCTACGTGCAGGAGCTGGTGAACGAGGGCATCATCACCCGCGACGAGGCCCGCACCCACCCGCGCCGCAACATCGTGACGCGCGCGCTCGGCATCGACCGCACGGTGATGGTGGACGTGTTCACCCAGGAGGTGCGCACCGGGGACCGGCTGCTGCTGTGCAGCGACGGCCTGGTGGACGAGGTCAGCGACGCCGACATCGCGCGCGTGCTCGCCCAGCACTCGGACCCGCAGGAGTGCGCCGAGGCCCTGGTGATGGTCGCCAACACCAACGGCGGCCGCGACAACACCACTGTGATCGTGGTCGACATCGCAGACGACATCTCGGCCCCGGTCGAGGTCACCCCGGACGACAACGACACCGAGGAGTTCGCGCGGCCCGCCCCAGTGGAGGTGCCCGACACGCGGCGCAGGCGCCGCATCAGCGTCGGCATGTCGCTCTTCTGGGGCGCGCTCGTGGCGATCATCATGGGCGTCATCGTGGTGATGGGCGTGTACGGGCGCAGCGGCTACTTCATCGGCTTCACCGAGGACGACAGGGTCGCGATCTGGCGCGGCCGTCCCGGCGGCGTGCTGTGGTTCGACCCCACGGTGGACACCGAGACCCGTCTCACCGGCGACGACCTGCCCGCGGACATCCTGCGCGACGTCGTGACAAACCGGGAGTTCGGCAGCGGCCTCGCGGCGCGCCAGTACCTGGCCCTCGTGGAGGAGGCGATCACGAACACCACCACGACGACGGTCGATGGTCCCGCGGACGGCACGGTGGGCCCCACCACCACGACGACTGGTGATTGACGGCGCAATCGCGGACGGCCGGCGCCGGGCAGAGCTGGGCATGGTCCTGCTCGCCGGGCTCATCACGTCCGGTGCGTACGTGCTGGCCTCGCTCGGCCGCAACGCCAGCATCCCCGCGGGGATCGCGGTGTTCCTGCTGTTCGTGCTGGGCCTGCTGGTGCTCGCCCACGTGGCGGTGCGGATGCT
>CAYXRQ010000244.1:0-2783 GCA_964466765.1 uncultured Bifidobacterium sp.
ACAGCCTCGTCGTCGGGCACCGTCAGGTCGTCGCGGTTCGCGAGGTATCCCTCCGGCAGCACCACCTTGATCGGGCCGTTGGTGTGGCCACGCGCCAGTCGCTCGCCGCCCGGCACGAGGCGCATCGAGCGGTCAAGACCGGATGAGACCCTCAGCAGCTCGTCAAAAGACGACACGGTGGCGAACGCCCGCCGTGCATCGGACCCCACGGGGTAACCGGTGAGATACCAACCGGCGTGCTTGCGGAAATTGCGGATCCCGAAGTCCGCACCCATGACGGACATGAGACCCTCCGCATGCGAGGCCATCACGTCGAGGACGAAACCCAGGTCGGGCGACGCCTGGACAGGCCGGCCCGCGAATGCATCGACAAGGTCACGGAACAACCACGGCTTGCCGAGGCAACCGCGGCCCACCACGACCCCGTCGCACCCCGTCTGCTCCATCATGGCGAGCGCGTCGTTCGCCTCCCAGATGTCACCGTTGCCGAGCACGGGTATCCCCTTCACCTCGCGCTTCAGCTCCGCGATCGCCTCCCACCGTGCCGCACCCGCGTAGTGCTGCTCCGCGGTGCGTGCGTGCAGGGCGATCATCGCGATCCCCTCCTCCTGCGCGGCGCGGCCCGTGTCGAGGAACGTCACGAGGTCGTCGTTGATGCCGATGCGGAACTTGCAGGTGACGGGCACCCCGAACGGCTCCGCCGCCGCGACGGCCGCGGCCATGATGGCCCGCGTGAGGTTGCGCTTGACTGGCACCGCGGCTCCGCCGCCCTTGCGCGTCACCTTCGTGGCCGGGCAGCCGAAGTTCATGTCGATGTGGTCGGCTGCGTCCTGCTCGCACAATGCGCGCACGGCGCGCCCCACGAACTCCGGGTCGCTCCCGTAGATCTGAAGGCTGCGGAAGTCCTCGTCCGGGCCGAACGCGACCATCTTCTTCGTCTTCTCGTTGCCGTGCACGAGAGCCGCCGCCATCACCATCTCGCTCACGTAGACGAGACCCGGCCCGAAGCTGCGGCACTGCGCCCGGAACGGGATGTTCGTGACGCCGGCCATGGGGGCCAGCACCACCGGCACGGGGAACTCGCGGCCACGCAGGACGAGGGGCAGACGGCTCATGGCTGCGCCCCTCTCGGCACCTCGGACAGCTTCAGGTTCGGGTACGCGCCGCAGTCGAGGCCCATCGGCCCGTCGCTGCGCAGGCGGTGCCATGCTGCGGCGGCGATCATCGCGGCGTTGTCGGTGCACATCGCCCTCCCCGGCAGGGCCACCTTCATGCCGGCCTCGGCACCGCGCCTCGACATCTCGCTGCGCAGCAACGAGTTCGCCGCGACGCCGCCGCCGAGCACCACGCCGCGCGCACCGGCCTGCTCCGCGGCGCGCAGGGTCTTGGCACACAGCACGTCGACGACGGCCGCCTGGAACGACGCGGCGATGTCGACCGTCGGGGTGCCCGGGTTGCGCCTGGCATGGTTGATGACCGACGTCTTCAGCCCGCTGAAGGAGAAATCCAGGCCGTCGTGCATCATCGCGCGCGGGAATGCGATCGCGGCAGCATCACCCTCCGTCGACACGCGGTCGATCGCGGGGCCACCCGGGTACCCGAGGTCCAGGAACCGGGCGACCTTGTCGTAGGCCTCGCCCGCTGCGTCGTCGATGGTCCGCCCGAGGACCCGGTAGTCGCCGTGGCCGCGCATCTCGACGATCATCGTGTGGCCGCCGCTGACGAGCAGCACGACCAACGGGAACTCGAGGGATGGATCGTCGAGGAGGCCGGCGTACAGGTGCGCCTCGAGGTGGTTGATGCCGATGAACGGCCTGTCCCACGTGAGTGCGAGGGACTTCGCCGCCGACACACCGACCAGGAGGGCGCCGATGAGCCCGGGGCCGGCGGTCGCGGCGACGGCATCGACGCGCGACGGCAGGATCCCGGCTTCCTCGAAGGCCTGGCGCACCACGGGCACGATCGACTCGAGGTGCGCACGGCTGGCGACCTCGGGCACCACGCCGCCGAAACGGGCATGGATGTCGATCTGGCTGCTGACCACCGAGGACAGCACGTCGTTGCCGCCCATGACGAGCGCAGCTGCCGTCTCGTCGCAGCTCGTCTCGATGGCGAGGACGACTGTGGACTCGTCGAAGGACCCGGTCGTGCCCATCAGTTCCCCGGTCTCCGCGACTGGATGTGGTCGAGTCGGTCCGCGAACTCCTGCGTGTCGACCCCGTGGGCCCACATGATGATCGCATCATCGGTGTTCTCGTAGTAGCGCTTGCGCACCCCGGCGGGCACGAAACCGAACCGTCGGTACAGCTGCTGGGCGGCGGTGTTGGTGTGGCGAACCTCGAGCGTCATCGCCGCGCAGCCCCTGTCATGGGCGAGGCGGGCGAGGTCGAGCAGCATCTCGGTGGCGACGCCCCGCTGGTGCCACTCCGGGTCGACGGCGATGTTGGACACGTGCGCGTCGTCGCCGCTGAACATCAGGCCGCCGTAGCCGACGAGGACGTCGTCCACGTAGGCGACCAGGTAGTAGCGGTTGCCGGCGCGCATCTGGTTCAGTTCCGTGACGAAGGTCCGGTGCGTCCACGGTCTCGGGTACAACTGCTCCTCGATCTCGAGCACCCGGCGCAGGTGGCGCCGCCTCATCGTCTCGGTGGTGAGGGTGTTCGCGGGGCGTTCGCGCATGAAGCTCACCGGGCGCCCTCCCTCGTCTGCCAGTTGATCTCTGCGTCGGGGGCGCGCAGGTACGCGGGGACGAGCGCGTCCGCTGCGACCGTGAGGTCGCGTGC
>CAYXRQ010000245.1:0-2730 GCA_964466765.1 uncultured Bifidobacterium sp.
CGCGCCCTCCTTCGGGAAGATCGCGACCGCGACCTCCTCGCCGAGACGCTCGTGCGGCACGCCGAACACGGCCGCCTCGTGCACCGCCGGGTGCTCGTAGATGGAGCCCTCCACCTCGGTGCAGAACACGTTCTCGCCGCCGCGCAGGATCATGTCCTTGATGCGGTCCTTGATGTAGAGAAAACCCTCGTCGTCGATGTAGCCGCCGTCGCCGGTGTGCAGCCAGCCGTTCTCGATGGTCTCGGCCGTGGCGTCGGGACGGTTCCAGTACCCGCGGATGAGCATGGGGCCGAACATCATGATCTCGCCGTACTCGTTCGGGCCGAGCGGCTTCTTCGTGACGGGGTCCCACACGGCGAGCTGCATCGGGCGGATGGCGCGGCCGGTGGAGGTGGGACGGTCCGTGTAGAACTTGCCGGTGTTGCCGGGACCGAACGCGTTCGTCTCGGTCATGCCGTAGCCCAGCTGCGGTCCGCCCTTCTTGATGCTCTTCGCCACCTTGTCCACGAGCGTGGCGGGGGCAGGGGCACCGCCGCCGCCGACCGCCTTCAACGACGAGGTGTCGAACTTGTCGAAGTCCGGGTGGTTCACCAGGTCCCAGCTCTGCGTGGGCACGCCCACGAAGTTCGTGATGCGCTCCTCCTGGATGATCGGCAGGGCCTTGCCGGCGTCCCACTTGTACATGATCACCAGCTTGAGGCCTGCCATGAAACAGGAGAGCATGACGGGCACGCAGCCGGTCACGTGGAAGAGCGGCACGATCAGGATGAACGACGTGGGGAACTCGCTCTGGGACATCAGCTTGTCCTCGGGGTCGCTCGCGAGCGACAGCACGCCGTTGCGGGCCGAGAACGCCATCAGCGAGTTGACCACCGCACGGTGCGTGGAGACGGCCCCCTTCGGGCGGCCGGTGGTGCCCGAGGTGTAGAGGATGGTGCAGTCGTCGTCGGGCTGGATGTCGGCCACCAGCGGCCCGAGGCCGCTCTTCACGGCCTTCGACCACTCGTCGATGTCGGGGCCGACCTCGGTCTCCGGGCGCGCAATCAGCATCTTCACGCCCATGGAGCGGGCCACGTGGTGGGCCGTGTCGATGCGCTGCTGGTCGCCGATGAGCACCTTGGCGCCGGAGTCCTCCAGGGCGAACTTCATCTCGTCCTCTGTCCACCACGCGTTGAACGACACGTTGACCGCGCCGACCGAGATGATCGCGGCGAACGAGATGATCCACTCCGGGTAGTTGCGCATGGCCACTGCCACGCGGTCGCCCTTCTTCACGCCGTAGGTGTGCACGAGCAGGTGCGCGAGGCCGTCGACCTCGTCCATCACCCGGGCGAAGGAGTACCGCTCGCCCTCGTAGAGCAGGAACGTGGCGTCACCGTGGGCGCGGGCACCCTGGAGGGCGAGAGCCAGGTTCGGCGGCGCGTTCTTGAAGACCTCCATCTTCACCCCGAAGACCTCGGTCTCGGTGAGCTCGAAGGGAGTCCCCGACCCCGGGTCCAGAACGGCCTTCTGTGCGTCGGTCCAAGACAGTGCCATTGCGTTCCCCCGGGATTCAGTTGTGCTCGAGATGGTGGTCAGCCCGCGGGCAAGGCGGTCTGGTGGAGCTGAGGGGAATTGAACCCCTGACCTCTTCATTGCGAACGAAGCGCTCTGCCAACTGAGCTACAGCCCCGTGTGCGGGACGGTGAAAAGTCTACGGGCGGACCTGCCCGGCGGCACAGCCCGTCAGGCGGCGCGGTGAGTTCCGTAGTACCGGCGCAGGTACTCCTGGTTGCGGATCTGCACGAGGGTGTAGCAGTACCCGCCCAGGGCGATGGCAGCGATGCCGAAGAGGTACACCATGGCGGTTGAGCCGGTGGTGAAGGCGAGGAAGAGGCTGAGGCCGTTCAGGGCAATCAGGCCGAACAGCACGTTGGTGCGGCGGCGGCGCACGATCTCGCGGGGGCTCATGAACATCTGCTCGGCGGCGAAGTGGCGGCGGGAGAGCTCGGCGGTGTGGTGGCTGCGGCGGTGGCGCGGCGCGGCGGTCATGGTGTCATCGACCGGCACGAGGTGCGGACGGCCGTACCCGGGAGCCTGTCGCGGTGCCGGACGCTGGGCGGCGGGGCGCTGGGCGGGCCTGGCCATGGGGCGCGGGCCGGGAACGAGCGGGCGGGCCATGGTGCGCATGGGAGCCTGGGAGCGGGGGGCCTGGGTGCGCTGCAGCGTGTTCAGCTGACGACGGAACTCGGACACGGAGGACACGGAACCGCCGTCGAAGCGGCTGCGCATCAACGGCGGAAGGAGCACGGCCATCCAGGCGGCACCGACGACGAGAAGAATCATCGTTCCCATAACGGAATCCGAGCCTAACCCGACTTTTGTCCCCGACTGACGGTTTGACACTCTTCACACATGGGAAACGGTGAGAATATTGCCGTTCCGCGCTGGTTTCACAGTGATACGCACCATTGACAGGGCTCCGGGAGCCCCTCAGGACGGCCTGCGGTAGTCCCCGGAACGGCCCCCGGACTTCTCCCAGAGGGCCACGTCCGAGATGGTCATGGCCTTGTCGGCGCTCTTGCACATGTCGTAGACGGTGAGGGCGGCCACCGAGGCGGCCGTCAGGGCCTCCATCTCGACTCCCGTCTGGCCCACTGTCTCCACAGTCGCCTCGACGCGGATGGCGGCCCGGCCGGCGGGACCGCCCTGCGGGGCGGTGTCGACCGTCCGGTCCACCGAGACGGACGT
>CAYXRQ010000246.1:0-2716 GCA_964466765.1 uncultured Bifidobacterium sp.
TGACGGCTGGCGTAATCTGCCCGCATGGGGGAAGCAACCAAGAAGAAGCGCGGCGGGCCGAGGTCCGTCGCTGACTGGTCGGAGCGCGGGCCGTACTCGCGCATCACCGTGGAGCCCGCGACGCCCACGGTGGGCGCGTACGTCTCGGGCGTCGACATGGCAACCGCCGACGACGAGACCGTCGCCGAGGTCCGCCGTGCGCTGAACGAGCACTGCGTGCTGTTCTTCAGGGACCAGTCGATGACACCCGAGGAGCACATCGCGTTCGGGCACAAGTTCGGTGAGCTCGACATCCACCCGGCGGCCCAGAACTCCCGCAACCACCCCGAGATCCTCGTCATCCACGCGGACGAGAACTCCGAGCGCGCGAACGGCGAGGAGTGGCACTCCGACGTGTCGTGCCTCCCGGAGCCGCCGATGGCGAGCATCCTGCACATGCACGTGGTGCCGCCCGCCGGCGGCGACACGATGTTCTCCAGCATGTACGCGGCGTACGAGGCGCTCAGCGACCGGATGAAGTCGTACCTGGACGGCATGAAGGCAATCCACGACGGCGGCCCGGTGTTCGGCGCCTCGTACTACTCGCGCAAGGAAGGTGCCGAGTACCCGCGGTCCGAGCACCCCGTGGTGCGTATCCATCCCGAGTCGGGCCGCAAGTGCCTCTTCGTGAACCGGGGCTTCACCACACGCATCCTCGGCGTCCCGCGCGACGAGAGCGACGCGATCCTCGACTATCTCTACCGCCACATGGAGCACCCGAACTTCCAGGTGCGGTTCACGTGGCAGCCGGGTTCCGTGGCGTTCTGGGACAACCGCTGCGCCCAGCACCGCGCCATCTGGGACTACTGGCCCCACACCCGGAAGGGGTACCGCGTCACCGTCAAGGGCGACGCCCCGTTCTGATCAGCCGAAGCGGCGCCGGATGGCGTTGCCGTGCGCGGGGAAGCCCTCGTGGTCCGCGAGAGCCACGATGCTGCGCGACATGCGGCGGAGCGCCGCCTCGTTCGCCCTGGCCACGGCCGTGCGCTTCAGGAACGCCTCCACGGTGATCCCCGACGAGACGTGCGCGAAGCCGCTGGTGGGCAGCGAGGCCGGGCAGCCGATCACGAAGTTGGCGGCACTGAACGGGGTGTGCTGGCCCACGAGGATCTCGCCCGCGTTGACGAGTGCGTCGAGGACAGCCTCCTCGTAGCGCGCGTCCACGATCACCTGCATGTGCTCGGGGGCGTACTCGTTCGCCACGTCGACCGCCTCGTTCATGTTGGCAGTGATGACCGCGCCGCCGTTGATGCCGAGCGAGGCCCGCGCCGCCTCGGCACGGGCCGGAGGGAGGTCGGCAACCTGACGTTCGAGTTCTGCGTCCACTAGGTCCACCAGCTCCGCCGACGGCGTGACGAGGACGACGGACGAATCCGTGCCGTGCACGGCCTCGATGAGGAGGTCGGCGGCGAGACGGACGGGGTCGGCCGTGTGGTCGGTGATGACCAGGCTCTCGGTGGGCCCGAGCAGCATCATCGTGGCCAGCCCGTGCCTCTGCATCTCCACCTGGGCGATGGTCACGGCGGGGCTGCCCGGGCCGACGACCTTGCGCACGCGCGGGATGGACTGCGTGCCGAACCCGAGTGCGGCGATGCCGGCGGGGCCGTTCACGCGGAACACATTGGTGATGCCGAGCAGGCGGCAGACGACCAGGACGGCCGGGTCGACCTCGCCGTTGCCGCCCGGCACCGGGGGCACGACCAGCACGATGTCGCGGACCCCCGCGACCACGGCGGGGACGCCCAGTTGGTACGCGACGGAGGGGTAGCTGGCCTTGCCGCTCGGCACGAAGAGGCCAACGCTGGAGATGGGGGTGATCTTCTCCCCGGCGACCAGGCCGTTCTCGATCTCGATCTGCCAGTCGGAGGCGCGCTCCATCAACTGGTCGTTGAAGGCGCGCAGGTGCGAGATGGCGTCGATGATCGCTGCCTCCACGGCGGGGTCGATGACCGCCCCGGCTATCTCCTCCGGGGTCACGCGGAGCTGGTCCGGGGTGAGCGTGATGCCGTCGAACCTGGCGAGCGCGTCGCACACCGCCTCGTCGCCCCGGGTGCGCACGTCCTCGATGAGGGCACCGATCGAGGCCCGCAGGGCGGGGTCGAAGATGTCGTCGATGCCGCGGTGGCAGAGGGCCGCGCGCTCGGCACCCGACATGGCACCCCACTCCATCCTCCGCAGAACGCTCGCCATGTCCCGAAACCTACCGTTGCGGGCGGTCCGGCACGGAAGGGTTTGCCCGTCCCGATAGAGTTCTGTCACGTTCCGAAAGGGGAGCGATCATGACCGTCACCGTCGTCGTAGGTACCCAGTGGGGTGACGAAGGCAAAGCCAAGGTCATCGACCTCCTCGCAGCCGGCAACCAGTACGTGGTCCGCTACCAGGGCGGGCACAACGCCGGGCACACCGTGGTCGTGGGCGACCAGAAGTACGCCCTGCAGCTCACCCCCAGCGGTGTCCTCTACGGCACCGTCACGCCCGTGATCGGCAACGGCGTCGTTGTCGACCTGCCCACCCTGTTCCGCGAGATCGACTCGCTCGAGTCGCGCGGCGTGTCGTGCTCGCGCCTCAAGGTGTCCAGCCTGGCGCACCTCATCTTCCCGTGGCACCAGTCGATCGACGCCGCGCTCGAGTCCGCGCGCGGCGACGCGAGGATCGGCACCACGCTGAAGGGAATCGG
>CAYXRQ010000247.1:0-2711 GCA_964466765.1 uncultured Bifidobacterium sp.
GCCCGGCCACCTGCACACCCAGCGCGACAAGCTGGTGGAGCTGGCCGACATGGGTTACACGGACATCTGGTCGGCGGAGGCCGACGGCGCCGATGCGTTCACGCCGCTCGCGCTCGCCGCCGCGTGGGAGCCGCGCCTCCGCCTCGGCACGGCGATCGTTCCCGCGTACACGCGCAGCCCGGCGTGCTTCGCCCAGTCCGTCGCCACGCTCGCCGACGCTGCGCCCGGCCGGTTCGCCATCGGCATCGGTTCCTCCAGCAACGTCATCGTGGAGCGCTGGAACGGGATCCCGTTCGAGGAGCCCTACAAGAAGGTCCGCGACGTCGTGCGCTTCCTGAACGACGCGCTCAGCGGGGAGAAGGTCGCCAAGTCCTACGACACCTTCACCGTCGACGGGTTCCGCCTGGGGATCCGGCCGGAGACGAAGCCGCAGATCCTCGTGGCCGCGCTGCGCGAGGGCATGCTGCGCCTCGCCGCGAGGGAGGCCGACGGCACGATCATCAACTGGCTGTCGCCGGAGGACGTCTCGCGGGTCGCCGCGGTGGTGAACGAGGCGTCAGGGGGGCAGCCGAAGGAGATCGTCGCCCGCATCTTCGTGTGCCCGTCCGAGAACACCGAAGTCGTGCGGCAGGCGGCGCGCTTCGCGATCGCTGCGTACCTGAACGTGCCCGTCTACGCGGCGTTCCACGCCTGGCTCGGCCGCGGCGACGAACTGCGCGGCATGTGGGACAACTGGAAGGCGGGCGACCGCAAAGCCGCCCTCGCCGCGATCCCGGACTCCGTCGTGGACGACCTCATCGTGCACGGCTCGCCGGAGCACTGCCGCGAGCGGATCAAGGCCTACTTCGACAACGGGGTGACCACGTCGTCACTGGCGATCATGCCGTTCGACCCCGAGCTGAAGCACTGGGACGCGGTCCGCGCGCTCTCGCCGTCGGCACACGCGTAGCGGCACGCACATGGCGCGCGACGGGACAGGAGTGACCAGCGAGGGCTGGCGCCTCCTCTGGACGACGCTCCTGCTGCAGCGCCGCCAGTTGCTCACGGGCGTGGCCGTGGGCCTCTCGTGGACGCTCGCGAAGGTCGCGGTGCCCCAGCTCACCCGGCTGGCGATCGACAGGGGCATCAACGAGAGCGGGTCGCTGCCGTTATGGACGGCGCTCATCCTCGCCGCCGCCGCGGTGGCCGGCACGTTCGCCGCCTGGCGCCGCTACATCGCGTTCCGCGAGAGCCGCGTCACGGAGTCCACGCTGCGCGAGCGCCTGTTCGCCCACATCCAGGGCCTCCACGTGGGCTTCCACGACCGTGCGCAGACCGGCCAGCTGATGAGCAGGTCGTCGAGCGACCTCCAGCAGGTGCAGGGGTTCGTGGTCAACATCCCGATCTTCGCCTCGCAGGTCACGATGGTGCTGTTCGTGGTGGTCATCCTCTTCCTGAGCGACCCGTTGCTCGCCGCCGTTGCGCTGTTCCCGCTGCCCTTCATCAACGTGTCGGCGCGCCGGTTCTCCCAGCGCATCCACCCCGCCGTGATGGCCGTGCAGCAGGAGCAGGCCCAGCTGGCGAACGTCGTCGAGGAGTCCGTGTCGGGCATCCGCGTCATCAAGGGCTTCGGTGCCGAGGCTGTGCAGCAGTCGAAGCTGGACAAGGAGGCCGCCGACATCCGCACGGAGTCCATGAAGGCGGCGCGCATCCGCAGCAGGTTCCTGCCCGCGATCGACCTGTTGCCGAACCTGGGCCTGGTGGCGGTGCTCGGCATCGGCGGGCACCGTGTGCTCTCCGGTGACATGACGCTCGGCGGGCTCGTGGCCTTCAACACCTACCTGACCATGCTGATCTGGCCGATGCGCAACATCGGCATGACGGTTGCCATGGGCCAGCGCGCCGCGGCGGCACTCATGCGCGTGAACGAGATCCTCTCGGAGGAGCCCGCCATCGCCGACCCCCCGCGGCCCCAGAAGCTGCCCGCAGCCGGGCTCGCCCGTCCTGTCGGGGCCGTGGAGTTCTCCCGCGTGCGGTTCGGCTACGACCTCGGCCACACCGACGTGCGGGTGCTCGAGGGGATGGACTGGACGATCGCGCCGGGCGAGTCTGTCGCCGTGGTCGGCGCCACGGGGTCGGGCAAGTCGACGATCGCGCGCCTGCTCCTGCGCTTCTACGATCCGCAGCACGGCTCCATCCGTCTCGACGGCGTGGACCTGCGAGAACTGCGCCTGCGCGACCTGCGTCGGTCGGTCGGCGTGGTCTTCGAGGACACGCTGCTCTTCAACGACACGGTGTCGGCGAACATCGCGTTCGCCAGGCCCGAGGTGGGCCGTGACGTGATCGAACGGGCGGCGCGCCTGGCCGGCGCCCACGAGTTCATCACCCAGCTCCCCGAGGGGTACGACACCACGCTCGGCGAGCGGGGCTTCTCGCTGTCAGGCGGCCAGCGCCAGCGCGTGGCCATCGCCCGTGCGATCGTGGCCGACCCGCGGGTGCTCGTGCTCGACGACGCGACGTCGGCAGTGGACCCCACGAAGGAACACGAGATCCGCGATGCCCTCGCCACCGTGATGCGCGGGCGCACCACCATCGTCATCGCCCACAGGCCCGCCACGATCGAGCTGGCCGACACGGTGGTGCTTCTCGACGGGGGCAGGATCGCCGCGAGCGGCACTCACCAGGACCTGCTGCGCACGAGCGACAAGTACCGCGAGGTCCTCGCGGCGTGG
>CAYXRQ010000248.1:0-2709 GCA_964466765.1 uncultured Bifidobacterium sp.
GCCCCGCCTCCGTCCACCACGCATCCACCAGCTCGCGCAGCTTCTGCGGGTGCGCCGCGGCCATGTCGTGGAGACCGGCCGTCAGGGCCTGATCGGTGGGTACATCGGCCAGACGGCCATCAAGACCGCCGAGGTGCTGAAGTCAGCGGAGGACGGCGTGCTCTTCATCGACGAGGCGTACTCGCTGGCAGTCGGCCACCACCTCGACTACGGCCGCGAGGCCATCGAGACGATCCTCGCCCACATGGAGAACAACCGCGGGCGCATCGCGGTCGTCGTCGCGGGCTACCCCGACAAGATGAAGGACTTCCTCGTGATGAACCCTGGTCTCGCGAGCCGCTTCGACCACACGCTGAAGTTCCCGGACTTCTCGAACGAGGAACTGGTGGAGGTCTTCGAGATGTTCGCCCGCGCTCACGACTATGTGCTCACGCCCGGGGCACGTGCCCACCTCGCGGGCATCGTCGCCGCCTGGCCCCGCGGTGCGGCGTTCGCGAACGCGCGCGAGGTGCGCAAGCTCTTCAACGACGTGGTGATGAGGCACTCTGCTGCGGTCGTCGCCGGCGGGATGAGCCTCGGCAATGGTCTCGTGGAGATCGACACGTGCCACTTCGATGGCGGGAGCACATCGTCCGGCGCCGGGACCCGCCGTTTCGGCTATCTCTGACGTCCCTGCGCGGGGCAATGGACGCCCCGCGGCACACGGCGGAAACTAGGGTCGGGCCGTGCGATTCGAGGCGTTGCGGCGGCTGGACGGGCGTCTCCACCCTGACGGCGCCGGGTCCCCCGGTGGCTCTGGATTCTCCGCCGTCCACCGCAGGGCGGCACTGACCGCGGCACTTGTCGCCGGTCTCGTCTCGTTCTCCGTTGCGGTCCGCCAGTACGGGCCGACGGTGCATCCCGACGAGTGGGGATTCCTGCTGAACGGCAGGGTCATCATGGGGCACACGGAGGCTCAGATCCCCACCGGCAGTTTCTACCCCGCGGGCTTCGGCCTGGTGACCGGGCCGCTCAGCGAGCTCACCGGCTCGCTCGCCGGCGGGTACAGGGCGACGCTCATCGTCAACTTCGTGCTGTGCGTCCTGGTCGGGGTCACCGCACGGCTCGTGGGGCGGCGCGTGTTCGGGATGGGCGAGAACGCGGCCACAGTCGCCGGGGCCCTCGCGTTCGTGGTCCCGGGCACGATTGTGACGAGCCTGTTCGCATGGCCCGAGACAGCGGCACGTCTCGTGTTCCTCGTGTTCGTGCTCTGGTTCCACCGCATCGCGGGGGACCGCAGGGGCGGACCGATGCTCCTGTTCGGCTTCTTGGTGGGTCTCATGCCCGGCCTGCACGGCCGGTTCACCCTCGTCCTGCCCGTCGTGTGCTGCGTGTTCCTGCTGTGGGGGCTGCGCCGCGACATCAGCAGGGTGCTCGCCGTGGCGGCCTGCGCCGTCACGGCGGCCGGGTACGCATGCAGTTACCTGCTGAACAGGTTCGTGAAGAACTCGCTCTACGGGGCGTCCTACGACCAGGAGAACAGGCTGCTGCGCAGACTGGTCGACCCATCGCTCTGGCCTGCGCTCCTGCGCACCATGACGGGGCAGTCGTGGTACCTCGTGGCCACCTCGGGAGGTCTCGTCGCGGTGGCGGCGGCGTACATGGTCGCCCGCGTGCGCTCCGGCGGCGGGCTGCGGACAGTGCGCACGGACCCCGCCCGCCTGACGTGCCTCGTCGTCGTCCTCAACACTGTGCTCCTCGTGTTCACCGGGGGCCTGCAGCTCCTCTTCGGGAACCGTGGCGACCACCTCATCTACGGCAGGTACGTGGAGATCCTCGTTCCGGTCATCCTCGTTGCGGGTTGCGCGGCGCTCGAGTCCTCGCGCCTGCTCGCGCTGCGGTCATGGCTGCTGGGTGCCCTCGGCACGTTCGCAGTCGCGCTCCTCTACGTGCTCGTCGACATGGGTGACGGCGTCAAGGGTGGCTGGGCGCGCAACGACATCGTCTTCCCGAACATCGTCGGCACTGACGCGATGCGTTACCTGGTCCGGCCCGGTCTCGTGACGTTCGGTGGAGCGTTCGCCCTTGCCGGCCTGCTCCTGTGGTGGGCCTACCGCCGGCACGGGGCGTGGGCGCCCGTGCTCATGGTCGTGCTCCTCGCCGTCGGCTCCTCGTGGTCCGCGCAGCGCAGCATCCTCACCCGCACCGACGACCTGGAGGCCACCGGGGTGAGCGTCGACTACGTGAGGGAGTCCGGCGGGACGCTCATCGGTTTCGACGAGGGTGTGCGCAACGACCGGTCGTACTACTACCTGCGGTACCGCCTGCACCCCGTCGCCCTCGTCAGGTTCGACATCTCCTCCCCGGACGCGGTGATCCCTGCCGAGTACTCCTGCCTCTACGGGTTCCCGAACAAGCCCCCGAGGGGCGGGGAGTGGCGCATCGTCGCCGATGAGATACCCCTCAGACGAGTACTGTGGCAACGGGTCGGGACCGACCGTTGTTGAGGAAAAAGGCGAACGAGACATGACCACCTACGCCCCCGACGAGTGCGACGTCAGCGTCGTCCTGCCCATCTACAACGAGAAGGGCCACCTGAGGGCCGAGATCGACCGGATCCGGGCGGCACTCGAGGCATCCCGCTACTCCTTCGAGCTGATCGTGGTGGACGACGGCTCGAATGACGGCTCGGAGGCAGAGCTCTCGCGCATCGAGGGTATCACGCTCATC
>CAYXRQ010000249.1:0-2680 GCA_964466765.1 uncultured Bifidobacterium sp.
AACACGATGGACTTGCCACTGGCGGTCATCGCGTGCACGTTCTCGAACAGCTTCTCGACTTCCGCGGGCACGAGCACCGCGGTGGGCTCGTCCAGCAGGAGGATCTCGGCCCCCTGGTACAGCGCCTTCACGATCTCCACGCGCTGGCGCTGGCCGACCGACAGGTCGCCCACGGTCGCTGCAGGATCCACGGGGAGGCCGTAGCGCTCGGCCACCTCCGCCACGCGGTCGTTCAGTTCGGCCCTCTTCAATGTGTAGGGGAGGTCCTGGCTGCCGAGCACCACGTTCTCTGCCACCGTGAATCGCTCCACCAGGCGGAAGTGCTGGTGCACCATCGCGATGCCGTGGGAGAGCCCGGCCCGAGGCGACGACAGGGCAACGGGCACGCCGTCGCGCAGGATCGTGCCGGAGTCGGGCTGGTACAGCCCGCACAGCATCGCCGCGAGCGTGCTCTTGCCCGCACCGTTCTCGCCGAGCAGCGTGTGCACCTCGCCCCGACGCACGTCGAAGTCGACGTTGTCGTTCGCGAGGACGCCCGGGAAGCGCTTCGTGATGTTCAGGGCCGAGAGTGCGCTAGGGGCCGCACCACCGGAGTGATGCGGCCCCTTCGCGACCTCGGAAGAGGTGTTCGACATGCGGGAGGGTCAGCCCTTCGGCGAACCCTCGACGCCCTCGACGAAGTAGCTCATGCTGAGCAACGCGCCGAGATCGGCCTTCTCGCCCGCGGCGATGACTTCCTTGCCGTCCTGGTCCTTGATCGGCCCGGTGAACGGGGCGAAAGAACCGTCGATGATGGCGGCAGCCTTCTCCGTGATCATGGTCTTGGCGTCTGCGTCAACCAGGTCGGAGGGATCGGCCAGGGTGACCATGCCGTCCGCCATCGAGCCGTAGTACTCGTCGGTCGGGCAGGTGCCCTCGGCGACGGCCTTGATGGTCTTGACGTAGTACGGGCCCCAGTTCCAGGTGGGAGCGGTGAGGAACGCCTTCGGGGCGGCCTCGCGCACGTCGGAGTTGTAGCCGACCCACTTCGCGCCGACTGCCTCGGCGGCGACGCCGGGGGCGGTGGTGTCCTGGTGCTGTGCGAGCACGTCGACGCCCGAGTCGAGCAGGGCCTCAGAGGCCTGCTTCTCCTTGGTGGGGTCGAACCAGGTGCTGGTCCAGGAGACCTTCACCGTTGCGGTCGGGTTGACCGAGCGCACACCGAGGGTGAACGCGTTGATGCCGCGGATGACCTCCGGGATCGGGAACGCGGCCACGTAGCCGAGCTTGCCGTTCTTGGTGGCCTTGCCGGCCGCGATGCCAGAGAGGTAGCGGGCCTCTTCGGCCGCGCCGAAGTAGGTGCCGAGGTTCTTCGGGACGTCATCGAACGTTGCGAACTCGCCGCCGCCGTCCTTCGTGAGGAGGAACTTCGCGCCGGTCGCCCACTGCATGCAGGTGTTCGGGTTCTTCACGGCGACCTTCGCCATCGGTGCGCCGTAGCCGAAGGAGGTGGCGAAGATGACCTGGTAGCCCTCGCCCGCGAGCTGCTCGAACACCTTCTCGGAGTCGGCGTTGTCGAGGACGTTCTCCACGCGCTTGATCTCGATGCCGAGCTCCTTCTCGGCGGCGGCGATGCCCTGCTCGTGCTGGTAGGTCCAGCCCTTGTCGTCGGGCACGCCGAGGTAGACCACGGCGGCCTTCACGTCGAGGCTGGCCGCGGGGGTCGAATCCGCGGGTGCCGTGGTGTCGGACGACGAGTCACTGCCACCGCATGCTGTGACCAGCAAGGATGCGGCCGCTGCCGTCGCGGCAAGCTTCCAGAATTTCTTCATGTCTTTGATCTCCCTGATCAACGGCACCACGGTTGGCACCGAACGGAAAAACCTTAGTCCGCTAGTACACTTGCCCAATTCCCCAGGAGAGGTGCCAGAGTGGCCGAATGGGGCGCCCTGCTAAGGCGTTGCTCGGGATTAACCGGGCCGTGGGTTCAAATCCCACCCTCTCCGCCATGCGTGCTGTGCGCAGAATGACAGCGGCACTCGTTGCCGCCGGACTGTTGTCCACAGGGTTCCTCCTCCCGGGGGCCCCTGTTCTGGCGACTTCGTGCGCCCGACCGTACGTGGCTGTGGAAAACGATTCGTGGAGTCGCATCGCCGACAAGACCGGGGTGACCGTGAAGTCACTGCTCGCCGCCAACAAGGCCACCACCTCCACGATGATCCTGATCGGCGACACCGTGTGCCTGCCGAAGGGGACCACCTGGAAGCAGCCATCCACCGAGGCGACCGGGCTGCGCAACCTGCCCGCCCCGAAGGTCCGCTACACCCGGGCCCAGGCGGCCGCCGCCATCCGCGAGGTCTTCCCTGCCGGGCTCGAGGCCCGGGCCGTCGCCATCGCCAAGCGCGAGAGCAAGCTCGCTGCTGCCTCCTACACCTCGTGTTGCGTGGGTCTGTTCCAGATAAACTGGTGGGCCCACAAGCCGTGGCTGAAGGACATCGGGGTCACGAAAGCCAGCCAGCTGCTGGACGCGAAGACCAATGCCCGCGCGGCATACGCGATCTACAAGAGGTCGGGCGGGTGGAGCCCGTGGGACCTGTAGGTACACTCCCAAGTCCTGCAAAATCTGCGCTCGTAGCTTAATGGATAGAGCATCTGACTACGGATCAGAAGGTTGGGGGTTCAAGTCCCTCCGAGCGCGCCA
>CAYXRQ010000250.1:0-2653 GCA_964466765.1 uncultured Bifidobacterium sp.
GAATGGTCCTTTCTGCGCGGGTCTTTCCCGCGTCAGGCTGATTGAAACTAACGGATTCAGGGCCCGACCGTGCAGTTCTTGGCAAAAAGTTCACCCGTGCCGGTCCTGCCCGTCGGCCCTACCGCTCGGTACCGTGGGGGGCTCAATGTCAGACAAGATCCAAACCCCCACCGGCTTCGCCTCGCTCGGTGTTCCCCCGGAAGTCGATGCCGGTCTCGCAGCCGCCGGGTTCGACGCCCCCTTCGCCATCCAGACCGAGGCCATCCCCGTGGCGCTCCGCGGAGTCGACCTCTGCGGACGTGCCCGCACCGGCTCCGGCAAGACGCTCGCGTTCGGGGTGCCCATGCTCGCCCGCATGGACGCAGCCGCCCGTGTCCGGGCCCCGCGCGGCCTCGTCCTCGTGCCCACCCGTGAGCTCGCCTTGCAGGTCGCAGAGGTGCTCGAGCCGATCGGCAAGGCATGCGGCCGGCGCGTGCTGCCGGTGTACGGCGGTGCGTCCCGCGACGACCAGATCGACGCGCTCGAGAAGGGCGTGGAGATGGTGGTCGCCACTCCGCTGCGACTCATCGACCTCATGAAGGCCGGCGAGGTCGTGATGGACGACATCCAGGTGGTCGTGCTGGACGAGGCAGACCGCATGGCGGACGAGGGCTTCACGCCGCAGGTCGAGTGGATCCTGCGCCACGTGACCGGCGAGCACCAGACGATGCTGTTCTCCGCAACCCTCGACGGTCAGGTGGGTAACCTCGTGCGCCGGTACATGAAGAACCCCGAGGAGGTCTCCATCGACTCGCCGACCGACACCGTCGGCACGATGCACCACCTCTTCCTGGCAGTGCACCGCATGGACAAGGACAAGGTCGTGAACGCGATGGCGCAGGCGGCCGGCAAGACGGTGGTGTTCTGCGACACCAAGCGACTCTGCGACAGGGTGGCCGACAAGCTCGACGAGCTCGGCGCCAAGGTGGCGGCCATCCACGGCGACCTCACGCAGGCCGCCCGCGAGAAGGCGCTCGCCAGGTTCGCACGGGGCGACCTCACGATCCTCGTGGCCACCGACGTGGCGGCACGCGGCATCGACATCGACGACGTGGCGCTCGTGGTCCACTACGAGCCGCCGATGGACCACAAGACGTACCTGCACAGGTCGGGCCGCACGGCCCGCGCCGGCCGCGACGGCTGGGCGGTGACCCTGGCCGAGTACAACCAGCACACCACGTGCCGGATCATCCAACGCGCCCTGCGCCTGCCCACGAACGCCCCTGTCGAGGTCTTCTCGAACGACGCCCGCCTCCGCGACCTGCGCAAGTTCTTCGCCGAGTAGCCCCGTCCCCGCACGGCGGGGAACCCTCCCACACCCCTCTGGCAATATCTCTGACCCCGGCAGGCGGCCAATTGTCCGTCGGCAAGGCCCCCTCATAGGGTGCGGGGCAGGAAGAGGTGTCAATGTCGTTGCGGGTCTGGTGCGTGGAGAACGTCGGGGATGTCGTCGATCCCGTCGTGCGCTACCTCGAGCAGGGCGGTGCAACGCTCGACCTCTTCCAGACCCAGCACCTGATCGTGCCCACTGCAGGCTTGCGCGCATGGCTCGCGCCGCAGGTTGCCACCCGGCTCGGCACGACAGGTGACCACGGCGACGGCGTCATGGCCAACGTGCGTGTCGGCTACATCGGCATGCTGAACGGCATCCTCCGTGACGGCATCGAGGACGAGGACGACGCCTGGTCGATCGAACGGGTCACCATGGCGGTGCTCCGCGTCATCCATGACCTGCCGGCAGATGATCCACTCGTGCGCAAGCACGGCGGTCATCTCCGTGCGGCGCGGGCCCTCGCGGACCGGTTCGACCGTTATGCCGCCCGTCGGCCCTCCCTCATCCGCGAGTGGGAGGAGGCGCACCGCACCAATGCAGAGGTCGGCCGTGACAACGCGCAGATGGAGTGGCAGTTCGCGCTGTGGTGCAGGGTCAGGGACGTCATCGGGGTGCCCTCTTGGCCCGCGCGCACCCAGGAACTCTGCGCACGGCTCCATGCGGGTGAGGGCATCCCCGGTCTGCCGCCCCGCCTGATGGTGGCCGGTGTCGAGACTCTCTCGGTGGCGAACCTCGAGATCCTCCGTGCACTCGGCAACGCGATCGACGTCGAGGTCATCTGCGTGCACCCGTCCGCCCACCTCTGGCAACAGTGGTCCCCTGCGGCGGCATCCATCGCCGTCACGCCGGGAAGGGCACCCGCACGTGGTGACGATGACGGCCACGTGGTCCCGGGATGCGACGTGCTCGCCACCACCTGGCTGCGCGGCGCCTTCGAGTTGCAGGTGCTCCTGGCCTCGCAGGGAATCGATGCCACGGCACCCGATGCTGCGCCGCCCCCCGGGTCGACAGACCTGCTGCACCGCATGCAGGATGCGGTCCGCTCACCACACAGAGTCGTGCGTGCCGACGTCCCCCGCACTGACAAGTCCGTGCAGGTCCACCGGGCGCACAACCTGGCCCGTCAGGTCGAGGTGCTGCGCGACGCGCTCCTCCATGCGTTCCACGACCTGCCGGGGCTGCAGCCCCACGAGGTCGTGGTGCTGTGCGCCGACATCGAGGAAGCAGCTCCGTTGCTGAAGGCCACGTTCGACCAGCCCATGACACTCCACGACAAGCGCA
>CAYXRQ010000251.1:0-2631 GCA_964466765.1 uncultured Bifidobacterium sp.
CGCGGCCTCGTCACCGAGCTCGTGCAGCCCGAGGACATCCCGAACGCGATGTCGCTCAACACCACGGTCATGACCGGCTCCCGGATCGTCGGGCCCGCCCTCGCCGCCGCACTGATCGGCCCGCTCGGCACGGCGTGGCTGTTCGCGATGAACGCAGTGTCGTACCTCGCGGTGCTCGCCTCGCTGCTCCTGCTGCGCCGCGACGAGATGGTGCCGTCGCCGCCGGCACCGCGCACCGGCAAGCCCGTGCGCGAGGCACTCGCGTTCGTGTGGCAGGACAACCACCTGCGCTGGTCGTTCCTCGTGTTCGCTGTGGTCAGCACGTTCGCCTTCAACTACAGCGTCGTGCTGCCGAAGCTGTGCGACATGCGCTGGGGCGAGGAGAACGGGTACCCCATCCTGCTCACCATGACGAGCGTGGGCAGCATCGTCGGTGCCCTCGCCACCGCCAGGTTCACGAGCATCACCGTGCGCTGGTACGCGCTCCTCGTGGGGATCTGCGGGCTCTCGTGCATCGCCCTCGCGTGGTCGCCCACGTTCCTCGTGGCGTGCGCGGTGTGCCTGCCCCTCGGGTTCGGGGGCACCGGCCTGGTCGCCTCCATGACCGGGATCAGCCAGCAGAAAACCTCGCCCGAGATGCGCAGCCGGCTCCTCGCCCTGCAGTCCGTGGCGTTCCTCGGCTCCACCCCGATCGGCGGGCCGATCACCGGCTTCATCGGGGACAACGTGGGCATCGAGTGGTCCCTCGCCTACGGCGGGATCATCACCCTGGCCGTGCTGCCGCTGCTGAAGAAGGCGGCAATCGCGCCGGAGCGGAAGCAGCCGTGACCCCCGGCTGTTGCACCCTCCCATGAGCACATCCGTCTGGTGGGTCCGCAGGGACATCCGTCTGGCCGACAACGGCGCGCTGCAGTCGGCGGCCGCACGCGGCCCCGTGGTCCCGTTGTTCGTGTGGGAGGACGGCCTTCTCGGGTCGGCGGGCGGTCACCGCCGTGCCTTCCTGCTCGAGGCCCTGGAGAGCCTCGACGACTCCGCGGGCCGCTCGCTCATCTACCGCGACGGCCCGGCGGAGACCGCCGTGCCGGAGTTCTGCAGGCTGGTCGGTGCCGACACCGTCCACATCACGGAGGACTTCGCACCGTGGGGCCGCGAGCGCGACGCCCGCGTCGAGAAGGCACTGGCCGCCGCCGGCATCATGCTCGTGCGGGCGGACACTCCGTACGTCATCAGGCCGGGAACCGTGCGCAAGGACGACGGCACGCCCCTGAAGGTCTTCACCCCGTTCTACAAGCGGTGGCTGACGCACCGATGGTCGTCCTTCGGTGATGGAGCAGTCGAGTTCGCCGACCACCGTGACCTGTGCGTGGGTCCGCGCCGCGCGGACGGGCCGCAGACGGTCTCGCCCCAGCCCGCGGGCGAGTCCGCGGCGTGGGAGCGGTTCGAGGAGTGGTCCGCGCGGGCGATGGACCGCTACAAGGACGACCGCAACAACCCCTCGCTGGACGGGACCTCGATGATGTCGCCGCACCTCAAGTTCGGCGTCGTCCACCCGCGGCAGCTGCTGTCGCGGCTCGACGCAGCCGCGGGTGCCGAGCACTTCCGGTCCGAGATCGCGTGGCGTGAGTTCTACGCGGACGTGCTGTTCCACCAGCCGCGCACGGCATGGGAGAACCTCCAGCCGAAGATGGACGCGATCAAGGTCGACACCGATGAAGCGGCCCGCGCACGGTTCGCCGTGTTCTGCCGCGGCGAGACCGGGTACCCCATCGTGGACGCGGGCATCCGGCAGATGCTCGCGACAGGCTGGATGCACAACCGCGTGCGCATGATCGTCGCCAGCTTCCTGGTGAAGGACCTGCACCTGCCGTGGCAGTGGGGCGCCCGCTTCTTCATGGAGCACCTCGTGGACGGTGACATCGCGTCGAACAACCACGGGTGGCAGTGGACGGCAGGGACCGGCACCGATGCCGCGCCGTACTTCCGCGTGTTCAACCCGACCTCGCAGGGGGAGAAGTTCGACCCCGCGGGCGAGTACGTGCGGCGCTGGGTTCCCGAGCTCGCCGGCGTGGACACGAAGCACGTGCACGACCCCTCGTCGCTCGGTCTGCTGGCGCCGCCGGGCTACCCGGCCCCCATGGTCGACCACTCGGCGGAGCGCAACGAGGCGCTCGCGCGGTACAAGAAGGTGAGCGGTCAGTAGGATTCGTCCTGCAATGTTGGACGAACGCAAGACAGCCATCCTGCGCGCCGTCGTGCAGGAGTACGTGACCACCGGCCAGCCCGTCGGGTCCTCACACGTGGCCAGGATGGCCTCGGTCAACGTCTCGTCCGCCACGGTCCGCAACGAGATGGCCATCCTCGAGCAGGAGGGCTACCTTGCCCAGCCGCACACGTCGGCCGGCCGTGTGCCCACCGACAAGGGCTACCGATTGTTCGTGGATGCGATCGCCCCCGACGGGATGCTCGACCCCGGTGACGCCTCCCGCGTGGGCGAGTTCTTCAACGCCGCCCACGGCCGACTCGATGACCTTCTCCGACAGACCACGAACCTGCTGGCCAACATCACGCGCCACACTGCGGTGGTCGTGGGGCCCGAGGTGGAGGCCACCACCGTCCGCGACGTGTACATCA
>CAYXRQ010000252.1:0-2622 GCA_964466765.1 uncultured Bifidobacterium sp.
ACGAGGCGGGCACCGTGGCCACCCAAGCCGGCGTCGTTCAGCGCAGCTCGTAGGCCGGATTGGTGAACGTGAGGCCGTCCGGTGTGCGCACCGGCACACCCTCCACGATCAGCACTCGGCCCAGCCCGACACCCCCGATCGACCGGCGCCCGGACCAGACGGCGACCACGCTCCCCGTCTCGTCGGTCAGGGTCACCTCGAGCGAGGGCATGCCGCCGCTCGGCCTCAACTTCACGCGGAACACCTGCCCTCGCACCCGCGTGCGCTCACGCTCCACGATGTCGACCAGCCGCGGGAGGACCTCCTCGGCGGACTGGTCCGCTGCCTCCCTGCGGCGGCCGAACCCGAGTGCCATGGTGCTCAGGCCCCGATGAGCGCGGTCCGCACTGCGGCCTCTGCCTCTGAACGGACGAGGAGGAGGACTTCGTCACCGAGCAGCAGGACGAAATCGCCGTTCGGGGGCAGCACGTGCCCACCGCGCACGATTGCAACGACCGATGCGTCGCGGGGCAGTCCCAGGTCACGGATCTGCGAGTCGACGGCAGGGGACCCGGCTGCCAGTGTCACCCCGCACAACCCGGCCTGGCCGTGCTCGAAATTCATGAGTCGCACGAACGAACCGACCGTGACGGCTTCCTCGACGAGTGCGGTGAGGAGATGCGGTGTCGAGACCGACACATCGACACCCCACATGTCGTTGAACATCCACTCGTTCTTGGGGTTGTTCACACGCCCGACCACCCTGGGGACACCGAACTCCTGCTTGGCGAGGAGCGAGACCACCAGGTTGTCCTCGTCGTCCCCCGTGACTGCCGCGACCACGTCGGCCTCCGCCACTCCCGCACCGTGCAGGATGTCCACGTCACACGCGTCGCCCAGCACGGCCCTGACCCCGGCCAGACCTGCCGCGCGTGCCACCGCGGAACCATCGTTGTCCACGAGGACGATCTGGTGACCCAGACCGCCCAGTTGCTCGGCCATGTAACGCCCGACGCTGCCCGCCCCTGCGATGACGATCCTCACCCTCGGCCTCCCTCTCGCACCGCGCAGAGCGAGTCGAAGGCCGCCACTTCCGCGGTCGTGGCGAGCAGGTGGACCATGTCCCCCTCCTGGAGCAGGGTCCCCGCTGCCGGGATGGAGGCCTGCCCGTTGCGCACGAGAAGGGCGACATGGGCACCCGCCGCATCCACACGCGTGCCGGCAACCGACGCCGGGACTCGGCGCTCGACCAGACTGAACTGGGCCGTGGGATCGACCCACTCGACCTCCCCGTTCTGGGGCAGGATCAACTGGAACACGCGCTTGCTCGCCCACGAGACGGTGGCGACCGTCGAGATGCCGAGTCGCTCGTAGATGGCCGCCCTCCTGGGGTCGTAGATCCTCGCCACGACGCGTGCCGCCCCGAACATCTCACGCGCGACCCGGGCGACGAGGATGTTCGAGTTGTCCCCGCTCGTCACCGCCATCACCGCACTCTCCGGGCCGATGCCGGCCTCCTTCAGCAGCTCGCGGTCGAACCCCACACCGACGAGGGTGCGCCCCCGGAAGTCCGGGCCGAGCCGCCGGAAGGCATCCGCACGTCGGTCGATCACGACGACGTCATGGCCGGCCGATTCCATCCTGCGCGCGACGGTGGAGCCCACCCTCCCGCAGCCCACGACGATCATGTGCATGGCGTTCAGTCCTCCTCGGTGGTCGACCCGTGCATGTGGATGGGCACCGACACCACGGCGGTGTGCGGGCGCTGGAGCAACCGGGCCTTCAATGCGAAGGCGCTGCCGTTGTGGAGCCACTGCGTCCTCCACGAGGTCACGAACTCGGGGATCACGACGGTGATGATGTCGTCATCGTGCTTGCTGTCGAGATTGTCGATGAACGTCATGATCGGGCCCGTCAGCTCGCGGTAGGGGGAGAACAGGACCTCCAGGTCGAGCGGGACACTGAAGTCGGACCACTGCTTCTCGACCGCGAGACGCTCCTCGTCGTCGCTCGCCACCGTCACCGCCACGATCCTGTCGGGGTTCAGGCTGCGCGCGTACTGGATGCCGTGCAGGACTCCCTTGTTGATCCCGCCCACCAGGACGACCATCGTGTGCGTCTCTCGCCGGGCCACGTAGCCGGGCGACACTGCCACGGCCTCTCGGCTGCGCTGGTAGTGCCGGCCGATCGATTTGAAGGAGACGACCATGAAGGGGATGAGCACAGCCGGGATCCACGCACCCTCCGTGAACTTCGAGACGACGACGATCACCGCGATGAGCCCCGTGCTCGCGGCTCCCACCCCGTTGATGACGGCATTCCTGCGCCAGCCAGGCTCGCGGAGGGCCAGGTGATGGCGCACCATCCCTGACTGGCTGAGCGTGAAACCGGTGAACACCCCGAACGCGTAGAGCGGGATGAGCTTCGAGATGTCGCCGTTGAACGCCACGATCAGCAGTGCGGCGACCCCCGCCAGGAAGATGACACCGTTCGAGAAGACGAGCCTGGCACCGCGGTTGAAGAACTGTCTCGGGAGGAACCCGTCCTTCGCGATGATGGACGCGAGCCGGGGGAAGTCCGCATAGGCAGTGTTCGCGGCCAGGATCAGGATGAGGAACGTGGCGATCATCGTCGCCCAGAACA
>CAYXRQ010000253.1:0-2610 GCA_964466765.1 uncultured Bifidobacterium sp.
CCGGCGGCAGTTTCTCGCCGTCGATCTCGGCGTGCGCCCAGATGGACATGAAATCGTGCGCCGGGCACCCCGTGCGCTCCGCCATGATCGGCTGCATCGCCGCGAGGAACTCGCGGTTCGCATCGTAGAAAGCGTCCGCGATGACCGGGTCACGGTGGCGCATGTCCGTCTGCATCAGCCGCTCGCTCCACGACTTGAGATCCGGCCACATCTCCTCGGGGAACCCGAGCAGGCGCGTGGTGAGACGGGCAGCGACCTGCGCGGCGAGCATCGGCACCACGTCGAACGTGCCGGCCTCGAGACAGCCGTCCACCAGCTCCCTCACGAGCGTGTCGATCTCCTCCGTGCGCCGCGCGACCGCAGCACGCGTCAGCTCGCCCTGCACGAGCATCCTCTGCTGGCGGTGGCGCGGGTCGTCCTGGGCGATCATGTTCGCCTCGGTCGGCTCGAAGTTGGCCCTGTACCCCTGTCCGGACACGAACACGGTGGAGCGGCGCTCGACGTCCATGACGTGCGCGTGCCGTGAGACGCCCCACAGCCCGTTCTTCTCGTCCCGGTACACGGGCTCGTTCGCCCGCATCCACTCCCAGACGTCGTGCGGGTTCGACCGGTAGAGCTCCGGGTCGAGAAGGTCGACGTCACGTCGTTCGGTTGCGGTCATGTCAGCTGGTCCCCCTTGCCGTGTTCCTCATTGTGTCCGACCACGGCCGCCCGGTCGATTCGTCCGGCTCCGCGGGCAGGCCGAGCACCCGCTCCCCCAGGATGTTCCGCTGGACCTCGCCGGTGCCGCCTCCGATCGTCAGCGCCTTCGAGAACATGTACCCGCTGTACCAGCTGCGGGACCGGAGGGTCTTCGGGCCCTCGCGGCCGCCGACGAGGAGCGCATCCATCCCGATCAGGTCCCGGGCAATCTCCATCGCCCTCTGGCCGTGCTCGTCAGCCATGATCTTGCGGATGCTCGCCTCCGGTCCGGGCTGGTCGCCCCGCAGCCGCGCGGTCAGCGTGCGCATCCTGATGATGTCGAGGATGACGTGCTCCGTCCACAGCGCAGCGAGCCTCTGGCGCATGACCGCGTCGGTCACGCCGAGCCGGCGCGCCTCGTCCACGATGTCCGCGGCCGTCGGTCCCGCACCCCACAGCACACCCGACGACGAGAGCGAGACCCGCTCGTTCCCGAGCGTCACCTTCGCCAGCCGCCACCCGTCGTTCACCTCGCCCACCACGTTCCCGTGCGGGATGCGCACGTCCGTGAAGAACACCTCGTTGAAGCTGTCGGCGCCGGCGATGTTGCGGATGTTGCGCACCTCGATGCCGGGCAGGTCCATCGGGCAGATGAAATAGGTGATGCCGCGGTGCTTCGGCGCGGCGGGGTCCGTCCGCGCGATGAGGATGCCGAACGCCGAGTAGTGCGCACCGGTCGTCCAGATCTTCTGCCCGTTGACGACCCACTCGTCACCGTCCCGCACCGCCCTCGTGCCGAGACTCGCGAGGTCGCTGCCCGCGCCGGGCTCGCTGAACAACTGGCACCAGGTCTCCTCGCCGGCGAGGGCGGGCAGCACGTACCTCTTCTTCTGCTCCTCGGTCCCCGCGTGGATGATCGTGGGGGCCGCCCACCCGATCCCGATCTGGTTGGACGGACGCTTGACACCGGCCCGTGCGAACTCCTCGTCGATGAGCAGCTGGTGGACGGGATCGGCATCCAGACCCCAGGGGGCCGGCCAGTGCGGGGCGACGTAGCCGGACTCCGCCAGCTCGCGCGCCGTCGCGCCGGGATGGTCTGCGATCCACGCGCGGACCGCCTGCCGCCGCGGGTCGTCCTCGCCCGGCAGCAGGTCCTCCATGGCGTCACAGTATTCGTCCCCGACTACCGTGACCCACATGAGCACTGCCGCACTCGAGACGTTCCGCGGCGAGGTTGCCGACTGGCTCGCCGGCAACAGGCAGCACGCACCGCGCGACTACGGCGCAATCTGCCCGCCCGACCTGGTGGACGAGGGCGTCGCATGGCAGAAGAGGATCTTCGATGCCGGCTTCGCGGGTCTCCACTGGCCGGCCGAGCACGGCGGGCGCGGCCTCACCCCCGCGCACCACGGGGTGTGGGTCGAGGAGTGCGCCAAGGCCGGCGTGCCGCCGGTCCTGAACATGGTCGGCCTGGTCCTCGCCGGCGGCGCCGTGATGGCGTTCGGCGACGACGCACAGAAAGGCCGGCACCTCCGCGCCACCCTCTCGGCCGAGCACGTGTGGTGCCAGCTCTTCAGCGAGCCCGGCGCGGGCAGCGACCTCGGCTCGCTCGCCACGCGCGCGGAGCGTGACGGCGACCGCTTCATCGTGAACGGGCAGAAGGTGTGGTGCAGCGGCGGGAGGTGCAGCAACTGGGGAATCCTCATGGCCCGCACCAACCACGACGCGCCGAAGCACGAGGGCATCTCGTTCTTCCTGTGCCCGATGGACCTGCCCGGAATCGAGGTGCGCCCGCTGCGCCAGATGACGGGCGAGGCCGAGTTCGACGAGGTCTTCTTCACCGATGTCGAGCTGCCGGCCGACTCCCTCATCGGACCGCTCCACGGCGGCTGGGGCGTGGGGATGGCCGTGCTCACGAACGAGCGCGGG
>CAYXRQ010000254.1:0-2607 GCA_964466765.1 uncultured Bifidobacterium sp.
GTCCAGCTGGATGACCCGCTTGCGCATCGCGTTGACCACCCGGTGGTCGTGGGTGGCCATGACGACGGTGGTGCCGGTGCGGTTGATCTCGTCGAGCAGGGCCATGATGCCCTCCCCGGTCGCGGGGTCGAGGTTCCCGGTGGGCTCGTCCGCGAGCAGGATGAACGGCCGGTTGACGAACGCGCGCGCGATGGACACGCGCTGCTGCTCGCCGCCCGAGAGCTGGTTGGGGAACCTGTCCTCCTTGCCCGCCAGGCCGACGAGGTCAAGGACCTGGGGCACCTGCTGGGCGATGAGATGGCGGGGCTTGCCGATCACCTCGAGGGCGAACGCGACGTTCTCGAACACGGTCTTGTTGGGCAGGAGCTTGTAGTCCTGGAAGACGTTCCCCATGGTGCGGCGCAGGAAGGGGATCTGGCTGTTCGGCAGCTCGTTGATGTTCCGGCCCGCCACCCAGACGCTCCCCCGCTCCGGCCGCTCCTGGCGGTTGATGAGCCGCAGGAGGGTCGACTTGCCGGACCCGGACGGGCCCACGAGGAAGACGAAGTCGCCCTTCGCCACGTCGAAGGATGCGTCACGCACGGCGAGGGTCTCGTTGCCGTACATCTTGGAGACGTTCTCGAGACGGATCATGAAGACTCCGAACCTAGCAGCGGCACGGGGAGCACCCCCGTCGGCCTGTTCCGCCTACTCGGCCTGGGACCTGCGCCAGCGCAGGTACCCCTCCATGAACTCGTCGAGATCGCCGTCGAGCACCGCTGCGACGTTGCCGGACTCGACCTCGGTGCGCAGGTCCTTCACCATCTGGTACGGCTGGAGCACGTACGAACGGATCTGGCTCCCCCAGCCGACCATCGCCGACTTGCCGGCGATGCGGTCGCGCTCTGCCTGGTGCTCCTCCTCGATCTTCGCGGCGAGCATCGCCTTCAGTCGCGTGAGCGCCTTCTCGCGGTTCTGCAGCTGGCTGCGCTCCTCCTGGCTCGTCGACACGATGCCCGTCGGCTCGTGGATGAGGCGCACCGCGGACGACGTCTTGTTCACGTGCTGGCCGCCCGCACCCGACGCGCGGAACACCTCCATGCGGATGTCGCTCTCGTTCACCTCGATGTCAGGTGCCTCCATGTCGGGCCACACCTGCACCGTCGCGAAGCTCGTCTGGCGGCGGCCCTGGTTGTCGAACGGGCTGATGCGCACGAGACGGTGCGTGCCGCGCTCCGCGGTCATCAACCCGTACGCGTAGCGGCCGCGGATGGTGAACTCGGCGGAGAGGATTCCCGCCTCGGTGCCCTGGCTGACGTCCTCGACCTCCACCGCGAAGCCGCGCCGCTCCGCCCACCGCGAGTACATGCGCAGCAGGTTCTCCGCCCAGTCCTGGGCATCGACGCCGCCGTCCTTGGCGTTGATCTGCACGATCGCGTCGCTCTGGTCGTGCACCCCGGTGAAGAGGCTGCGCAGTTCCAGCGTGTCGAGCGCCTTCGAGGCCTTGGCGATGCCGGCCTCGATCTCCGGCTCCTGCGATTCGTCGCCCTCCTCGCGCGCGAGCTCGTGGAGCACCTCGATGTCCTCCACCTCGGCCGCCAGGGAGTCGTACTCGTCGATGTCCGACTTGACGTTGGCGTACTCGCTGTTGACCTTCTTCGCGTTCTCCTGGTCGTCCCACAGGTCCGGTCTTGCGACCTCCGTCTCCAGTTCGCCGAGACGAGTGCGCGACGCGTCGATGCGCAGGTATCCCTTGGCCTCCTCCAGCCGGCGGCGCACGTCCCGGAGGTCGTTCGTGAAGTCACGCATTGCTGGTTCCCCTGGTCAGGCAGCGCCGTGGCACTGCTTGTACTTGCGGCCCGAGCCGCACGGGCAGGGGGCGTTGCGCGGGGTGTTCGACCAGTCGTTCGCGTCCTTCACGACCGGCTTGCGCGGCTGCTCCGCCGCGCCCTCGAGCTGGGCGACGATGTCCGGGTCGACGTCGCCGCCGGCGAGAGCCGCCTGAACGAAACCGTCGGCCTGGACGTCGTCACTGGAGGACTCCTGCACGTTCTGCACCTGCACCGCGGTCTGCTCCTCGCTGACGACCTGCACGTGCATGACGTAGCGGACGAAGTCCTGGGCGATGCCGGTCATCATCTGGCCGAACATCTCGTAGCCCTCGCGCTGCCACTCGGTCAGCGGGTCCTTCTGGCCCATGGCGCGGAGGTTGATTCCCTCCTGCAGGTAGTCCATCTCGTCGAGGTGCTCGCGCCAGCGCTGGTCGATGATGCTG
The DNA here is from genome assembly GCA_964466765.1 of uncultured Bifidobacterium sp. Lineage (GTDB taxonomy): Bacteria > Actinomycetota > Acidimicrobiia > Acidimicrobiales > Ilumatobacteraceae > UBA2093. Next base: position 2,255 of record CAYXRQ010000254.1, read on the forward strand.
AGCATCACCTGGCGCTCGATCTGGCGCATGACGTCGCTGCCGAGCTCCTCCTCGCGCCGCGCGTAGTGGGCGCTGGCGTCGGCCATGACCAGGTCGTAGATGGCGTCAGTGTCGACGCACGCGGCGCACTGCTGTTCCGTGACGACCGCCGGCCAGAAGGTGCGCAGCTCCATGACGAGGCCCGGCACGTCCCACTCGTCGGTGGCCTCGGAGACACAGTGCGTCTCGATGAGCGAGTCGACGGCGTCCGCCAGGTACTCCATGGCGGCCGCCTTCAGGTCGACACCCTCGAGGATCTGGTCCCTGCGCTGGTAGATCACCTTGCGCTGCTCGTTCATCACCTCGTCGTACTT
>CAYXRQ010000255.1:0-2584 GCA_964466765.1 uncultured Bifidobacterium sp.
GGCTCAGCGGAAGTTCGGCATGACGTGCCGGGCGAAGAGCTCCAGCGTCTCGGTGCTGGGGTAGTCCGGGCACCACGGAACGAAGCCGGTGCAGCCGGCGTCCAGGTAGCGCTGGATCTTCTCCGACACCTGCTCCGGCGTGCCCACCAGCGCCTTCGCCCGCCAGGACTCTGCGGGCTCGCCCCACAGGCTGCGTGAACCGGCCTCGATGATCTCTTTCTCCGTCTCACGGATGAAGACCTCGGAGGAGACGGTCTTGCGGATGGTCTCCTCGTCCCTGCCGATGGCCGCACAGTGACCCTTCAGGATCTCGCGCTTCCGCACGAACTCCTCCACGGAGCTCCCGAAATTGGACACATCGGCATGCTCTGCAACCACGCGCAGCGTCACCTTCTCGCCGCCGCCGCCGATCCACACGGGCGGTGTCGGCTGCTGCAGGGGCTTGGGATCGCAGTTCGCCCTCTCCATCTTGTAGTACTTGCCGTCGTACGTGGTCTCCGCGTTGGTCCACATGGACTTCACGATCTCCACGGTCTCGCGGAGCATCCCGATGCGGTCGGACGGTTTCTTGAACTCGTAGCCGTACCCGCGGTACTCGTTCTCGTACCAACCGGCGCCGATGCCCCAGTCCAGACGCCCGCCCGAGATGACGTCGACCGTGGAAGTGATCTTGGCGAGGAGACCGGGGTTGCGGTAGCTGTTGCATCCGACCATCTGCCCCAGCCGGATGCGTGAGGTGCGCTGGCTGATCGCGGCGATCGTCGTCCAGCACTCGAAGACTGCCTCGTGGGCCGGCACGGGGACGTTGTGGAAATGGTCGTAGACCCAGATGGAGTCGAAGCCGAGCTGCTCGGCAAGAACCGCGATCTCCACGGCCTTGTTCCACTTGTTCTCGGCACCCTCGATGCCGGCAAGTTCCATCTTCCATCCCTGCGGGACGAAGACACCGAAGAGCGGGGCGTGGGGGCTGTTCGACATGGTCCCTCCTTCCGTCGCGAGGTTATCGTTCGGGAATGACGCAGTTCGTGCCCGCAACGATCGGGATGGCCGAGATCCACGAGGCAATCGCAGCCACGCGACCCGACCAGGAGTGCCTGGTGTTCCGCGACAAGCGCTTCACGTGGGCCGAGGTGACGGAGAGGACCAGGCGGCTGGCCAACCATCTCGCCTCGCAGGGCCTCGGATGCACCGCGGAGCGCGGCACGCTGCCGAACTGGGAGAGCGGCCAGGACCACCTCGCGATCTACCTTCACAACGGCAACGAGTACCTGGAGTCGATGCTCGGCGCGTGGAAGGCGCGCGTGGCGCCGTTCAACGTGAACTACCGCTACGTGGCCGAGGAGCTGAAGTACCTGCTCACCGACTCCGGCGCCACCGCGATCGTGGTGCACTCGCGCTTCACCCCGCTCCTCGCGGAGGTGCGCGCGGACCTTCCCCGTCTGCGCGTCATCCTCCAGGTGCCCGACTCGTCCGGCGAGCCCCTCATGGACGGTGCCGTCTGGTACGAGGACGCACTCTCGCGCGCCTCCGCCGACAAGCCTGCCGCCGGCTACAGCGGCGACGACCTCTACATCCTCTACACGGGCGGCACCACGGGCATGCCGAAGGGCGTGCTGTGGCGCAATGCAGATGCCGTGGTCGAGTGCTTCGGCGGCAACAAGGAAGCGGTCACCTTGGAGGATCACGTGGCGTCCGCGGCCGGTGGCCTGCGCGCCCTCCCCTGCCCACCTTTCATGCACGGCGCGGCCCACTGGATCGCCATGCGCACGTGGCTGTCGGGCGGCACGATCCTCGTGCAGTCCGTTCCGGAGCGTCTCGACCCCGAGGACATCTGGGGCCTCGTGGAACGGGAGAAGGCGAACTTCCTCCTCATCGTGGGTGATGCCTTCGCGCGTCCCCTGCTGGACGGTCTCGCGGCAGGCTCGTACGACCTCACCGGGCTGCTCAGCATCCTCAGCGGCGGCGCGCCGCTGTCAGCACACCTGAAGGAGGAGTTCCTCTCCCACGTCCCGCACGTGCTCCTCGTGGACGGCCTGGGGTCATCGGAGGCAGGGGGCCAGCTGTCGCAGGTTGCCGCGAGCGGGTCCGCCAGCACGGGCACCTTCCCGTGGGCCCCGCAGAACCACATCCTGTCCGAGGACATGACCCGCGTCCTCGAGGCGGGCCACGAGGAGCTCGGCTGGCTCGCCAAGAGCGGCCGCCTGGCACTCGGCTACCTGCACGACGAGGCGAAGACGAAGCGCACCTACCCAGTGGTGGACGGCGTCCGCTACGTGGTGCCCGGCGACCGTGCCCGCCTGACCGCGGACATGATGATCGAGATGCACGGCCGCGACTCCGTCACCATCAACTCGGGGGGCGAGAAGATCTTCGCCGAGGAGGTCGAGGCCGCGGTCAAGGCGCACCCCGACGTGTACGACTGCGTCGTCGCGGGCCGGCCGAGCGAGCGCTGGGGCAACGAGGTAGTGGCGATCGTGCGGCTGAAGGACGGTCGTTCACCCGACGAGCCGGGTCTCCTGGCCGAGGCGGAGAAGCACGTGGCGCGGTACAAGCTGCCGAAGGCCTTCGTGTTCGTGCCGGAGAT
>CAYXRQ010000256.1:0-2583 GCA_964466765.1 uncultured Bifidobacterium sp.
CGTTCACCTGCGCGTCAGTGATTCCCGGTTCGGCGCGTCTCAGCACCGCGATGATCGCTTGCTCCATGCAGATTCCCCCCTGCCCACGGCAACGGCACAACCGTACCGCACATGCGGTACGTCCGTGCCTGTCGTCGCGCGGGCCGCCTCCGTACGTTGCAGTCCCACCCACTCACGTACCGAGGAGACCCATGAACACGCTCACCCCGACCAGGCCCGTCAGGTACTCCTCCCGCCTCCTCCACCCGGCCCAGAAGCAGGTGTCGGTGGGGGTCCTCAGCACGTACCCCCCCACCCAGTGCGGGCTGGCCACGTTCTCCGCCGCCCTCGTGAACGGCCTGCACCAGGCGGGCGTCACCGACATCGGCGTGGTGAGCGTGGGCGACGACGACGCACTCTCCGACTCGCCGCACGTCGTCGGCCAGCTGATTCCGCGTGACGCACTGTCCGTCTCCCGTGTCGCCCAGCTCCTGAACCGCTACGACATCGTCATCATCCAGCATGAGTACGGCATCTACGGCGGCGAGGACGGTGACGAGGTCCTGGAGGTCATGCGGCGCCTCCGCACACCCGTGATCGTCACGCTCCACACCGTCCCCCTGCAGCCCACGGCCCACCAGAAGCACATCCTCGAGGCGGTCATAGAGGAGGCGGACGTGGCAGTGACCATGACCGCCATCGCCCGCCAGCGCCTGCTCGCCGTCTACACAGTCGACCCTTCGCGGGTGGCCATCATCCCTCATGGTGCGACCATCCCGCTGCCGGTGGCCCCCACGTCGGGACATTCCCCGTTGCTCCTGACGTGGGGGCTGCTCGGTCCGGGCAAGGGGATCGAGTGGGTGATCGAGGCGCTCGCGATGCTCGGTGACGACGTGCCGACCGTGAACTACGTGGTCGCCGGACAGACCCATCCCAAGGTGAAGGCGCAGCACGGCGAGCAGTACCGCAGGTTCCTGCAGGACAAGGTGCGGCGGCACGGCCTGCAGGACAGGGTGGAGTTCGACTCCACGTACCGCACCGTTGACTCGCTCCTCGACCTCATCGCGAAGTCCACGTGCGTGGTGCTCCCGTACGAGTCGATCGACCAGATCACCTCGGGGGTCCTCGTGGACGCCGTCGCTGCAGGGCGGCCGGTGGTGGCCACCGCGTTCCCCCATGCCGTCGAGCTTCTGTCCGGGGGTGCGGGAATGCTCGTGCCGCCGCGCAACCCGGACTCGCTCAGCAAGGCGATCCGCAAGGTCGCCACGGAACCCGCACTCGTGCAGTCGATGACGCAGCGCGCGGCATCGCTCGCCCCGATGCACAACTGGGCGAGCGTCGCGTCCACCTACAAGGTCGTCGGGGAGTCGTTGCTGCAGACCGCCTCCCTCGAGGCCCGCTCGTGACCATCCCCATCGCGTCACGCCCGGTGTCCATGCGGCACCTCATCACCCTCACGGACGACCGCGGGATCTTCGAGCACGCAAAGGGCACCCAGCCCCGCTATGCGCACGGCTACTGCACCGACGACAACGCACGGTTGCTCGTGGTCGCGTCGCGGGACGAGGGCCGTTCGTACGCGTCCCGGAACCTGGGGCACATCGCGATGCAGTTCCTCGTGGAGGCACAGTGCGACGACGGCGCGTTCCGCAACAGGATGAGCATGGAGCGCCTGTGGCTGGACGAGGGGTGCACCCACGACTGCTGGGGCCGCGCTCTCTGGGCATTCGGCTCGGCCGTGTCCCACAACCACGACAACCAGATGCGCCACAAGGGCCAGCTGGGGTTCGACATGGGTGCGCGCCACCGCTCCTCCTCCCCCAGGTCCATGGCGTACGCGGCGCTCGGCGCCGCCGAGATCCTGAAGATCCATCCCTCACACGTCGACGCGATCGATCTCCTCCACGATGCCGGCGGGATGCTGATGGCACTGCGCAGCAAGGCCCCCTGGCCGTGGCCCGAGAGCCGTCTCTCGTACGCCAACGCACTCATCCCCGAGGCCATGATCGCCGCGGGTTTCGCCCTGAAGCGGAGCGACATGCTGGACCACGGCATCGGCCTGCTCGAGTGGCTCGTCGACCACGAGACCCGCGACGGCCACCTCTCCGTCACCCCCGTCGGCGGTGCCGCGCCCGGTGACCGCAAGCCCGCCTTCGACCAGCAGCCGATCGAGGTCGCGGCCATCGCGGACGCAGCCGCCCGGGCGCACCGGGTGACGCGCGACGACAAGTGGCGCATCACCGTGGACCGTGCCGTCCACTGGTTCCTCGGCCACAACGACACGGGTGTGTCGATGATCGACCCCGTCACGGACGGCGGCTACGACGGGCTCGAGGTGGACGGCGTGAACACGAACGAAGGGGCGGAGTCGACCCTGTCGATGGTGCTCACGATGCAGCACGCGATGTCGAACGGCAACAACGGGGCATGAGGGCGAAGCGTCAGGGCGTCGACACCCCCGGCATCGCACGGCGGACCTTGGTCGACCTGCGCCCCGACCCCTCGCGCATGACCGTCAAGCTGTTCGTGGCCGGCCAGGAGGACTTCGGTCCCACCGAGAGCCGCACGAACGCGGTCGTCAACCGCATCATGTCGCTCTCGGAC
>CAYXRQ010000257.1:0-2559 GCA_964466765.1 uncultured Bifidobacterium sp.
GCGGTCTCGTACGCGTAGTCGATGCCCTCGCCGTTGAACGGGTTGACCGAGCCCGCGGCATCGCCGACGACGATGTACGTGGGCCCGACCTTCGGGCCGACCGAGCCGCCCATGGGGATGCGGCCGCTGGTGGCGCGCTGCGTCGGGTTGCCCGGGTCGATGCCCCAGTCGTCCGCGACCATGTGCGCGTACGCGTCCAGCAGCTGCGTGGTGTTCACGCTCTTGAAGTCGCGGAACGTGGAGAGCAGTCCCACGCCGATGTTGATCGTGCCGTCACCGACCGGGAAGATCCATCCGTACCCGGGCATCGAATTGCCGTTCCTGTCCTTCACGTCGAGTGCCGACTCGATCCACGGCTCGGCGTGGCGGGGGCTCTCCCAGTACGTGCGGATCGCGGTGCCGTACGGCATCTGCTTCGCCCGTGACGTGCCGAGTGAGCGACCGCAACGCGAGTTCGCGCCGTCGGCCACGATCACGTACTGCGCGCGCAGCTCGAACGTGGAGTGCGACTCCTTGTCGGTCACGACCGCCCCGCGCAGCAGGCCGCGCTCGAGGATCGGCTGGTTCGCCTCGTGACCCTGCAGCAACTGTGCACCGGCTGCCTCCGCATTGAGGGCGACCATCTGGTCCAGCTCGCGCCTGCGCACGACGTAGCCGTGCTGCGGGTACACCGAGTGCGATGGCCACTGCAGCTCGAGTGCCTTGCCGTGCGCGGTGGCGCGCAGTCCTTCGTAACGGTGGAAGCGCTCGAGCGAACCTGCGAGCCCCATGTCGGTGATCTGCTTCACCGCACGCGGGGTGAGCCCGTCACCGCACGTCTTCTCGCGCGGGAAGGTCTTCTTCTCCACGATGGTGACACGGTGACCGGCGCGCGCGAGCCAGTAGCCGGCGGCGGCACCGGCAGGCCCGCCGCCGATGACGAGGACGTCCGTCTCGCGCGCGGGCGCGTTGGGAACTGCGACTGTCGAGTTGTCTTCCATGGGGGACCGACCTTCAGGGGGAAAGGTCAGGTCACGATACGCCCGTTACTTGGCGGTTGATTCCCTCGGCTCCGTGCCAACTGCAACAGGCGCCGGCATCAGGGTGGCGAAGTCCTTGTCGACCGTGTCGAACGAAGTGGTGCCAGCCTCGAGGCCCTTGAAGATCTCGGACTCGGGCGAGCACCAGTGCTCGTACTCGGCGGCCCACTTCTCGTCGGCCTTGTCCGCGCCGCTCAGGTCGTAACGGATGTGGCACACCACAGCCAGGATCTCTGCCTCGGTCAGGGCACCGCCGGCCTTCTCGCCCTGCATGGGCATGGGGTTTCCGTTGTAGGAGAGTGGGGCATGGGCGCCGCCCTCGCGGTCCGGGTTTCCGTAGACCTTGAGCCCGGCCGCCACGAACTTCTGGCTGCCGTTGTAGACGAAGTTCAGCATGTCCTCGATGTGGGGGAAGGTCTTCAGTACCTCGCCCTGGTAGAGGACCCGGCCGGCTCCGCCTGCTCCGTCCCCACCGTGACATCCGGCACACCCAGCGTAGACCTCAGTTCCGATTGACAACGGACCTGCCTCAACCCGCTCGGCCGGAGTCATGGCAACGAAGTACATGAAGGCCCAGATTGGGAGCAAAGCCAAGCCGGACATGGCCCAGAACGGAATCTTGCGGCGCTCCTTGGCGGCCTTCACATACGGCGGATCGGGCTTTTCGACCTTCACTGCGGGGGCCGCGGAGGCCTTCGCCGGCGCGGCGGATTCGGTCTTGGCGGGGGCCGAGCTGGCAGCGGGGGTGCCGCCGGATGCCTCGCCCGAGGCCTCGGCCCGGCGGGCCTTGGAACGGTTCAGAAGGTGCTCGGGGATCTCGGTCACTGCAAATACCTCAATTGGCGGACGAATACCGCGTCCCGGGGGACCGGAACGCGCCTGCGACAGGGGCGAAACGTACCTCCCGCGGACCTCCCCACGATAGACAACAAGTCGGCTCGATGAGCAATCAATCAACGTGTGGTGGGTGCCACGCGCGCCGTGCGTGCACGAACCTCGAATGTCCTGCGGGGAGGCACACCGCCGTCAACGGGAGACACAAAGGCACAACCCGACGAGCCCCGAAACACCGTTCCTGCTTGTGAACAAGAGCGGAAGTGGCGGGTGTTACTCCGCCGGAAATGGCCCTCGGCGGGGGGTGCGTGGCTAGTGTTCTGAGTGCTCAGGCCGCGGCCCGGGCGCTTCTGACCACAGCGCGGAGAAACAACGAGAGTCCATGATCGCGATCGACATCCTCAGGTGGCCGGGCATGAACCAGGCGTTCATCGTCTCGTTCGTGGTGACGACCGGAATGGCCCTCGCGGTGATCCCCTTCGGCAAGCGCCGCAAGGCCGGCCAGGCCACCACATGGGGTGAGGCGATGGTCGGGGCTGTGTACGCCTTCTTCGTGATGTTCCTCGCGTTCGGCGTGGTTCCCCACCAGTTCATCGCCCACGCCGACAAGGAGCTCGGCTGGCGCAAGGACCGTCTGTGGAACGGACCCTTCGACATCCTCAAGGCCAAGGCGTACGGCGGGAACTTCCCCTTCACGCTCTCCTAC
>CAYXRQ010000258.1:0-2552 GCA_964466765.1 uncultured Bifidobacterium sp.
TTCGACCCGTCGATGGCGGACTGTGACGAGGCGCGCTGGCAGGAGTTCCTGCAGGCGCACTTCGCCGACCGTGCGGGGCACGCGCGCGACGTGTTCGAGTCCCACCGTCCTGAGGCGAACCACTCGCAGCTCATCGCGGCGGTGCAGACCGAGCACGCCTTCCGTGCACCGGCCATCGAGCTGGCTGAGCGCCGCACGGAGCTGGGCAACCCCACGTGGAAGTACTGGTTCACGTTCGCCTCCACCGCGTTCGGCGGCGTGCTCGGTTCGTGCCACGCACTCGACATCCCCTTTGTCTTCGACAACGCGACGGCACCCGGCACGGAGTTCCTGCTGGGCGACGGCGAGGGGCGCGGGGAGATCGCCGACCGCTTCTCGGGGGAGGTCTCGGCGTTCGCGAAGGGCGGCGCGGCCTCGTGGCCCGCGTACGACACGACGAAGCGAGCGACGCTGCGGATCGACCACCGCACGGAGGTCCTGCACGACCCCGAGTCGCCCATCCGCGCGCTGTTCTCCTAGTTTCGCGGTCGTGACGCGCACGCTGACAGACGAGGACCGCCGCGCGATCCGCGAGCGCTACGCCGCGGAGCGGGACAAGCGACTGCGCCCTGACGGGAACGAGCAGTACGTCGAGCCCTCGGGCAGGTTCGCGAACCTCCTCGACGACACCTACGTGCAGCCGCAGCCGCGCGAGTCACTCGACATCGACGTCCATGTGCTCGTCGTCGGTGCGGGGTTCGCGGGGCTCGTCACCGGTGCGCGCCTGAAGCAGGCCGGCATCGAGGACGTGCGCCTCATCGACAAGGCCGGCGACGTCGGAGGTGTCTGGTACTGGAACAGGTACCCCGGCGCGATGTGCGACACCGCGGCCATGATCTACCTGCCCCTCATGGAGGAGGTCGGCACGGTCCCGTCGGCCAAGTACGTGCCAGCACCGGAGATCCACGCGCATGCGAAGCGCATTGCAACGGTGTTCGGCCTGTACGACAAGGCACTGCTCTCCACCGGCATTGTCTCCATCGACTGGGACGAGGCGTCCTCCAGGTACGTGGTGCGCACCGATCGTGGCGACACCCTCCGCGCGCGCTTCGTGTGCATGGGCACCGGCCCGTTGCACCGCCCGAAGCTGCCCGGCATCCCCGGGCTGCAGTCGTTCCGCGGGCACGCGTTCCACACGAGCAGGTGGGACTGGGCGTACACCGGAGGCGACCCCACGGGTGCGTTGATGACCGGCCTGGCCGACAAGCGCGTGGGGATCATCGGCACGGGCGCCACCGCGGTGCAGTGCATCCCGCACCTGTCGCGCGCCGCGAAGGAGCTGTACGTGTTCCAGCGCACGCCGTCTGCGATCGACGCGCGCAACAACCACCCCATCGACCCGGAGTGGTTCGCCGGGCTGGAGCAGGGATGGCAGCGCAAGTGGATGATGAACTTCACCACGCTGCAGACGATGGGCTTCGCAGACGAGGACCTGGTGATGGACGGCTGGACCGACATCTCACTGCGCATCCGCGACCGGATGATCGAGATCATCAAGGCCGGTGGCGAGATGGGCCCGGAGACGCTGCTGAAGGCGTACGAGGACTCCGACGACGAGAAGATGAGCGAGATCCGCGACCGGGTCGACTCGATCGTCGCGGACCCGCGTGCCGCCGCCGCGCTGAAGCCCTGGTACCGCCAGCTGTGCAAGCGTCCCTGCTTCCACGACGAGTACCTGCAGTCGTTCAACAACCCGAACACCCACCTGGTCGACACCGACGGAAAGGGTGTGGAGCGCATCGACGAGACCGGTGCATGGGTCGGCGGCGTACACCACGAGCTCGACTGCATCGTGATCGCCTCCGGGTTCGAGGTCGGCACCTCGTACTCGCGCCGCAGCGGGTACGACGTGACCGGACGCGGCGGGCAGCGCCTCTCCGACTGCTGGGCCGACGGGATGCGCAGCCTCCACGGGATGAACGTGCACGGGTTCCCGAACCTCTTCATCCTCGGTTTCGCTCAGGCCGCCAACCAGATCGCGAACGTGCCGCAGAACTACGTGGAGAACGGGCTCGCCATCGCAGCGATCATGTCCCATGCGGATGCGCGCGGTGCGGTGCAGGTGGAGCCGACCAAGGCTGCCGAGGACGCATGGATCGACTTCATCACCAGCGTCACGAGGGGCATCCGCGGCGGCATGGACTGCACGCCCGGCTACTACAACAACGAGGGCCGCGAGATGGGAAGGCGAGAGCAGATGAACTCGAGCGGCCATCCCGGGGGGCCGATCGCCTTCTTCCAGCATCTCGAGCAGTGGCGTTCCACCGGGGATTTCGAGGGGCTCGAGTTCCGCTGAGGTCCCCCCGATGTGCCCGCGGGGCGGGCCAGAATGGGGGGATGGACCAGACGCAGCCGACGGAAGTGACGGGCACCGGGACCGCACCGGCCCCTCAGTTCGATGCCTGTCGTGCACGCTACGGCACGTTCAGCGAGTGCCCCCTGTGCGGGCACGGCCTCATCCCCGAGCACGCCCACTTCAAGTGCACGGGGTGCGGCTGGCGCGACAGCTGCTG
>CAYXRQ010000259.1:0-2550 GCA_964466765.1 uncultured Bifidobacterium sp.
GACGGCACCCACGGGCACCGTGTCACCCTCCTGCACGCGGATCTCCACGAGCACACCGGCGACCGGCGAGGGAACCTCGGTGTCGACCTTGTCGGTGGACACCTCGAACAGCGGCTCGTCGGCGGCGACAGCGTCGCCCACCTTCTTGAACCAGCGGGTGATCGTCCCCTCGGTGACCGTCTCACCGAGTTGCGGGAGCGTTACTTCTGCCATCTGTCGTCCGTTCCTTGTCGATCTGACTGTGCGTCGTTCTGTCTCTGTGTCGTGCGTCTAGGAGTTGATGCTGCGGCCGGTCAGTGCCATGACAGTCTCGCCGAACAGCTCGGAGAGGCTGGGGTGCGGCTGGATGAAGTGCGCGATCTCCTCCACGCTCGCCTCCCAGTTCACGGCGAGGTACCCGCCGGACAGCTGTTCCGTGACCCACGGGCCGACCATGTGCACGCCGAGCACCTGGCCGGCGCTGCCGTCGGGGTTCTTCTTGGCGATGATCTTCACCAGGCCGTCGATCTCGCCCAGGATCTGGGCACGCGAGTTGGCGCGGAACTGGTGCTTCGAGACGACCACGTCGTGCCCTGCCGCCTTCGCGGCCTCCTCGCCGGGGCCGGCCCACGCGACCTCGGGCTGGCAGTAGATCGCCCACGGCACGCGGTCGTAGTCGACCGGCACCGTCTTCTCGCCGAGCACCTGCTTCACCACGAGGATTGCCTCCGCGTAGGCGACGTGCGCGAGCTGGGGCGTGTTGATCAGGTCACCGATGGCCCACACGTTGGCTGCCGACGTGCGGCACCATTCGTCCACCTCCACGAACCCGCGGTCGGAGACCTTCACGCCGGTGGCGGCGAGGCCCAGCTGGTCCGCGAACGGGCGGCGGCCGATCGACACGATGACCGCGTCGACCTCCATCGACTCGCCCTCGCCGAACTGCACCACGGTGGACCCGCTGCCGGTGGGCGTGTGGCTCTTCACGGCCACGCCCGTCTTGATGTCGATCTTCTTCTTCTGGAACGAGCGCACGACCACGTTCGCGAGGTCCGCGTCGAGGCCCGGGAGGATCTTCGGCAGCCCCTCGAGGATCGTGACCTGGGCACCGAGGTCGGCGAAGGTGGACGCGAACTCACAACCGATCGCACCGCCGCCGATCACCGCGATGCGGGCGGGGATGTGCTCGAGCATGAGGACCTCGTCGGAGGTCATCACCGGCCCGCCGGGCTCGAACCCGGGGATCACGCGCGGCACGGAGCCTGCGGCGAGGATCACGTTGCGGCCGCTGATGCGGCTGACGGCGCCGTCGGCGGCGGTGACCGTGACGGAGTTGTCGGCGTTCAGCGACCCGGTGCCGAGCAGGTAGGTGACCTTCTTCGCCTTGGTCAGCCCGGTGAGGCCCTTCACCAGGCCGTCCACGATCTTCTGCTTGCGTGCCTGGGCGACCGCGAAGTTGGTGTCACCCACCACCGTGGCGATGCCGAACTCGTTCGCGTGCTCCGCGTGGCGCCGCGCCGCGGCAGTCTCGAGGAAGGCCTTCGCGGGGATGCAGCCGCGGTTCAGGCAGGTGCCCCCGATGGTGTCCTTCTCGACGAGCGCGACCGAGAGGCCGGCGGATGCCCCGTAGAAGGCGGCCGCGTAGCCACCGGGACCGCCGCCGACGATCACAAGGTCGAACTGGTCAGCCATCGCAGGGTCTCCTCAGCTGGTCGGGGCGTTTTTCTCGCGCGAAGCGACCCCAACGGTAGCCGTTAGGGGCCTGTGGACCACTGGGATTGGCCGCCGGCACGAAGGTAGGCGATGGTCACGGTGCCCTCGCTCGCGGGGAAGCGCACGATGCACGGCCCGTTGCCCCCGGCGCTCGTGACCGTGCACGGTGGCCCGGCTGCGGAACCGGCCGCGCCGTTCCCGAGCGGTGCCTCGACCTTGCCGCCCGCGAGCATCCTCCAGCCCTCAGTGGCATCGGCTCCCTGCACGCCGGCCATGGTGACGGTGACATCCGTCCCTTCCGCGGTCTGGGCGATCGCCTCCACCGAGACGGTCATGTCGCCGAGCGTCGCCGGCGTGCCGAGGGCAAGGACGACCACCTCGGTGTCGTCGCTCGCGACCTGGAGGAGCTTGATCCCGCCCGCCACCACGATGGCGATGCCGCACAGCAGGGCGGTGAGGATCAGTTTGCGTGTGCTCACGTCACAGAAGGCTACGCCTGCGGGGAGGAACAGAACCGTTGCGCGGGAGGTTGTCCTTCACATGAACATCCTCGTCACCGGCGCCTCAGGGCTCATCGGCTCGGCCCTCGTCCCCGCTCTCGAGAAGGAGGGGCACTCGGTGCTGCGCGCAGTGCGCCGCGAACCGCGCGGCGACCGGGAGCGCAGGTGGGACCCCGCGGCGGGCTCGCTGGCACCCGGGTTCCTCGACGGAGTCGACGCGGTGATCCACCTCGCCGGTGCCGGCATCGGCGACAAGCGCTGGACCGAGGCCTACAAGCGCGAGATCCTGGAGAGCCGCACGAAGAGCACCTCCCTGCTCGCGGGTGCCATCGCCGACGCCGCCGTGAAGCCGAAGGTG
>CAYXRQ010000260.1:0-2537 GCA_964466765.1 uncultured Bifidobacterium sp.
AGGTCGATCACGGCGCGTTCACCTTCTCGGTGCTCGGCGGGTAGAGCATCACGCGCACGAAGTTCAGTGCGTCGAGGTTGGCCGAGATCTTCACCTCGAGGAGCGGGCCGAGGCTGCCCGTGCGCTTGATGACCCTCGAGACCGTGCCGATCACGATGTCGGGGGGTGCCAGGGACGAGGCGCCGCCGGCCGACACGACCGGGGAGCCGATGTTCACCTCGCCGAAACGGGGCTGGTTCTCGATGAAGCGGACGACCGGCGCCTTCGAGATGCCGCGACCCTCGAGCGCCCCGGTCTCGCGGAGCGGCAGGTCGGCGCCGGCGGGCACGGTGATCTCGGACTGGTTCGCCTGGCCCGGCTTGTTGATGTCGCCGGTGCCGGTGGGCAGCTGCACGGTGGCGTTCGGCGACGTCGCCTGCGACGGGTTGGTGGTGAGGGCCGGCGCCACGGTGCCCCCGGGCACGAACCCGGGGATCCCCGTGGTCGTGGTGCGCGGGATCGTTGTGGTCGTGGTCGACGTGGTGGTGGTCGTGGTGTCGATGGTGACGCCCGGCGCACCGGGCACGGTTGTCGTGGTGGGAGGGGTGTTCACCACCTTGACGGCGAGCGAGTAACTGGGGTCGGTCACGAGCATGACGACGGCCCTGCCGTTGTAGACGTCAGTGACCTTCCCGATGAGGCCCGCGGCGTTCAGCACCGGCATCCCCACCTTGATGCCGCACTCGCTGCCGCGGTTGATCTCCACGGTCTGCGCGTAGTTGGACGGCGACTCCCCGACCACCTGGGCCGAGCACGAGTTGATGCCGGCGAGCGTGGGCAGCCCGTTCAGGGCCAGCAGCTCCTGGGCCTCGCGCACGCTCGCGATCGCGCCGATCTTCGCACCCTCCCCGTACGCCACCAGGTCTTTCAGGCGCTGGTTCTCCTCCAGCACGTCGCCGTAGTTCACGATGCCGTTCCACGCGTTCTCCAGGGGGCGAACCACCACGCGCGTCACCGACTCCACCGGGCGGAACACAGTGCCGAACACGGACCGTATGCCGTTCACGGCACCGCTCCCGCGCAGGTCCATGGTCACGAGCATCACCGTTGTCAGCGCGAGGAGCAGGATGACCCTGCGGCGTGTGAAGGTGCTGCCCGCCACGGGGACCTGCTTACTGGACGTCGAGTCCCGGCGAGGACATCATCCCGCGCATCGCCTCGATGTTCTCGAGCGCACGGCCCGAACCGATCGCCACCGCGAACAGCGGGTCCGGCGCCACGTAGCAGGGCATGCCCGTCTCGTGGGTGATGCGCTGGGTGAAGCCGGTCAGCAGGGCCCCGCCGCCCGACAGGCAGATGCCCCTGTCCATGATGTCGGCGGCGAGCTCCGGCGGCGTGCGGTCGAGCGTTGACTTCACGGAGTCAATGATGGCAGTCACAGGCTCGGCGATGGCCTCACGCACGTTCTCGCTGGTGAGCTCGATGGTGCGGGGCAGGCCGGTCACGGTGTCCCGGCCGCCGACGTCAGCGGTGAGCTCCTGGGCCAGCGGCCACGCGGACGCCATCCGCATCTTGATCTCCTCGGCAGTGTTGATGCCGATGTCGAGCGCGAAGTTCGTCCGCACGTAGGCGACGATCGCCTCGTCCAGTTCGTCCCCGGCCACGCGGACGCTCTGCGCCACCACTATGCCGCCCAACGAGATGACGGCCACCTCCGTGGTGCCACCGCCGATGTCCACGATCATGTTGCCGCTCGGCTCGTGCACCGGCAGGTCGGCACCGATGGCAGCCGCCATCGGCTCCTCGATGATGTGGACCGGTCGGCGGGCTCCCGCGTACTCGGCTGCGTCCTGGACCGCGCGCTGCTCCACGCCAGTGATCCCCGAGGGCACGCAGATCACCATGCGGGGCTTGCTCCAGCGGCTGGTGGAGATGCGCTGGATGAAATAGCGCAGCATCTTCTCGCAGACGTCGAAGTCGGCGATGACGCCGTCCTTCAGCGGCCTGATCGCCTCGATGTGCTTGGGGGTGCGGCCGAGCATCCGCTTTGCCTCGAGCCCCGCGGCCACGGGACGGCCGTCCCGGGTGTCGATCGCCACGACGGAGGGCTCGTCCAGCAGGATGCAGCGCGGATTGCCCATGAGCGTGCGCGCGAACTGCCCGAGGCCGCGGTAGGCGTCGAGGATGTAGTACGCCTGCGGACGCATCTCCATGCCGGCCTTCTTCACATGTGTGCCGAGGAGTTCCTCCCAGGGCTGGGCGGCCTTTTCGTCGCGCGCGACCACCGCCGGACAGACGAAGCCGCCGAGGCTCGGCCCGTCCGGGCCGAGGATGATCGGCATGTCGCCGGTGAAGTCGATCGAGCCGACCGCATAGGCGTTGTCGTGGATGTTCGACGGATGCAGGCCGGCTTCGCCGCGCGGGCCGGAGCCTTCGCCGGGGCCTTCTTCGCCGCCTTCGGGGCCGCCTTCGCAGCCGGGGCCTTCTTCGCCACCGCCTTAGCGGGGGCCTTCTTCGCAACCATCTTCGCCATGTTCATGTCTCCAGGTGTTGGTTTC
>CAYXRQ010000261.1:0-2519 GCA_964466765.1 uncultured Bifidobacterium sp.
TGCTGAAGGACGCCGGGGTCGTGGATGCCGGCGGTGCGGGGTACCTGCTGCTGCTGGATGCCGCCATCCACGTGGTCGACGGGGAGCCCATGCCCGAGCCGGACGAATCAGTCGGCCCGTCAGCTGACCAGCTGGAGGCGGTGGCGCTGCGCCACCACGACGACGGCACCACGGACGTGAGCGAGCTGCGCTACGAAGTCATGTTCTTCCTGGACCTCGACGACGCGAAGTCCGCCGACTTCAAGAAGGCCTGGGGCGCAATCGGCGACTCCATCGTGGTGGTCGGCGGCGACGGCCTGTGGAACTGCCACATCCACACGAACGACATCGGCGCTGCGATCGAGGCTCCGATCGCGCTCGGCGGCCGCCCACGCCAGATCCGCGTGACCGACCTCTTCGAGGAGGTCGCGGAGGAGCACGCCGCGCGCGAGGCGACCCTCGGCGGGCCGGCCACGCACAGGCCGCCCGCATCCTCGCTGCCGCCGGTCACGTGCGCGGTCGTCGCGGTCGCCAGCGGTGACGGCCTGGCGGAACTGTTCGGCCAGCTAGGTGTGCACGGTGTGGTGTCCGGAGGCCAGACTCTGAACCCGTCCACGGCGGAACTGCTCGCGGCGGTGGAGCACATGAACGCGGGACAGGTCATCATCCTGCCGAACAACAAGAACATCATCCCCGTCGCCCAGCAGGTCGACGAGCTCTCCTCGAAGGAGGTCAGGGTGGTGCCCACCGCCTCCATGCCGGAGGCGCTCGCCGCCCTCGTCACGTACGACCCCGAGGCCTCGGCAGAGACGAACGCGCGCACCATGTCAGCCGCCGCCGCATCAATGACCACCGGCGAGGTCACCCAGGCCGTGCGTGACACCGCCACGGACGCAGGCGCCGTCACGGCGGGGGACTGGATCGGCATCGTGCGGGGGGACGGCATCGTTGCGATCGCCGGATCCGTCGTGGGCGCCTGCACACAGCTCCTCGACCACATCATCGACGGGTCCGGCGAGCTGCTCACCGTCGTCACCGGCGCTGACGCCGCGCAGGCAGACACCGACCAGATCATCGCCTGGCTGGGCGACAACAGGCCCGATGTGGGCGTCGAGGTGCACCGCGGAGGCCAGCCCCTGTACCCGTACCTGTTCGGCGTTGAGTAAGGGGCCCATCACCGCGCGCGAGCTCGCCGGGATGGACGTCGACGTCGTCAAGGGCATCGGCGACAAGAAGAAGGACGCACTCGAGACGTTCGGCATCTCGTCCGTGCTCGACCTGCTGGAGACGTACCCGCGCCGGTGGGTCGACCGCACGCGCGAGGCACAGGTGTCACAGCTGGAGGAGGGCGTCCCCACGATGGTCGTGGTGCGGGTGGACGCGTCCAGTTCGTTCAAGACGAAGACCGGCCGCAAGATGGTCACCGTGCGCTGCTCGGACGGGTCCGGCCGCATCTCGCTCACCTTCTTCAACCAGAACTGGCGCGAGAAGCAGCTGACGCCCGGCCTCACGATCGCGGTGTTCGGCAAGCCCGAGAGGTACCGCGGCTACCTGCAGATGACGAACCCCATCGTGGACCTCATCGGGGACCGCACGGGCCGCATCGTCTCCATCTACCCGCAGAGCGAGAAGTCGCGCATCAGCACGTGGGACCTCGCCAAGTGGATCGAGAGCACCCTCGTGCGCTGCGAGCCCAGGGGCATCGCCGACCCCGTCCCGCCGGACGTCACGGAGGGGCTCGGTCTGCTCCCGCGCGGCCGCGCACTGCACGACATCCACCTGCCTGATTCGATGGAGTCCAGGCACGCGGCCCGGCGCCGTCTCGCCTTCGACGAGGTGCTGCGCGTGCAGGTGATGCTGGTGGCACGGAAACTGCAGGCCGCCCAGGAGTCACGGGGGTTCGCGCACCGCGCGGGCGGGCCGTTGATCGAGCGCTTCGATGCGTCGCTCCCGTTCCCCCTGACCGGCGCGCAGAGACGGGTGATCGACGAGATCGTCGCCGACATCTCGGACCCCTCGCCGATGCACCGCCTGCTGCAGGGCGACGTGGGCGCCGGCAAGACCGTGGTGGCCGTGTCAGCGATGCTGCGCGCCGTGCAGGGCGGCCACCAGGCCGCGCTCATGGCGCCGACGGAGGTGCTCGCCGACCAGCACGCCATCGGCGTGCGGCGCCTTCTCGACGGTCTCGAGATACCCGACGACGGCAACCTCTTCGGCGGCCGCCCCGTGCGTGTCGAGCTGCTGACGAACAAGGTGTCGGGTGAGCAGCGCAGGAAGGTGCTGGCGGGCCTCGCCGACGGGTCCGTCGACATCGTCGTCGGCACGCACGCGTTGATCCAGGACGGGGTCGACTTCGCCAGCCTCGGCCTGGTCGTCGTCGACGAGCAGCACAGGTTCGGCGTGGAGCAGCGGTCGAAGCTGCGTGACAAGGCGGTCGGTGCGGGCGAGGGTCTCACCCCGGACCTGCTGGTGATGACGGCCACGCCGATCCCGCGCACGGCCGCGATGACCGTCTACGGCGACCTCGACGTGAGCGTGCT
>CAYXRQ010000262.1:0-2500 GCA_964466765.1 uncultured Bifidobacterium sp.
GTATCACGGGCGCGCGCCGCCTGATGGACGGGGGTTCGATTCCCCCCAGCTCCACCATCACCCGTTCACCGTGTCACCCGGGCGTATTCAGGTCCGGTGGGGACGGCCCCTGGCACTGAACTTCGCGACGTCACGGAAGCCGAACCCCGTCTCGCTCGCCCCGTGCGCCAGGTAGTGATTGAGCCGGTGCTTCCCCTCGGCCAGTCCCGGCCGTTCGTGCCGCGCCACCCACCACAGCACGACCGCCGAGGAGTCGAACCACTCGGTGCGCCGGCGGAACACGTCGCGGTGGAACCCGTGGTACACGTACTCCCTCAGGTGTTCGACCGAGTCCCACACCGACAGGTTGACGGTCATGAGAGGGTCGCCGTAGACGTCCTCGTCGGGGGCACGGGTGTCGATCCCGTGGCGCCACACGAAGCCGGGGCTCGCCTCGGCATGCGCGTTCGTCTCGTCGATCAGGTCCTCGAACGGCTTGGTCAACGGGTGCCCGAGCGGGTGCCGCAGGCGCGCGATGTTGAACTGCGCGATGCACCGCCCGTCGCCAGATGGCCCGCCTGCCATCTCACGAACGTTACTTCCGCCGCGACACGCGGCACCGTCCGTTCCCCCGCAGACGGAAACCTCCCGTCGCTCGGTTCGTAGACTCTGACCAGCAAGACGACGGGAGGACGCCATGAAGGTCGCGTATGTGGTGCTGTACGTGGAGGACGCCGAGGCGTGTGCGCAGTTCTGGACCGAGAAGGTCGGGATGATCGAGAAGAGCCGCGTGGACGCCGGCGGTCACCCGGTGGTGAAGGTCGGGTTCGCCGACCAGGGCTTCTCGTTCGAGTTGGTCCCTCTGGCGTTGATGAAGGACAACCCCGACGGTCTCGACCTGGCGACACCGTCGATCGCCTTCAACGTGGGCGACCTCGGTGCCACCCGCGCCGGGCTGGTGGCAAAGGGCGTGCAGGCGACCGAAGTGGGAGAGCACGGCGGGGTCCCCTCCTTCGCGTTCCCCGACAACGAGGGCCGCTGGTTCGCGGTGATCCAGGCCTGACCGACACCGAGTTGTGCCACGGGTGCCCCGGGACGCAGCGGACAAGCGGGACTGCCGTCGGCCCGCGCGACGTGTGCGAGACTTCGCGCCGTGATGCCCGACAGCGAGCACCTGGCCACGTGGGTGAGCCGCCTCGTGCAGATCCCCAGCGTGAACCCGCTGCACGAAGGCCCTCGCTCCGCGCAGGCCGGCGGTGCGGGCGAGGGTCGACTCGCCGAAGCACTATCTGGCTTCTTCCGAGACCTCGGGGCCGACACCGTGGAACTGGTCGACGTGGCCGAGGGACGGCCGAACGTCTACGGCATCTGGGAAGGCACGGATGACAGGTGGGTCGTGCTGGATGTCCACACGGACACCGTCACCGTGGAGCACTGTGAAGGCGACCCCTTCGACGGACGCATTGCCGACGGGCGCGTGTACGGGCGCGGCTCAGTCGACACGAAGGCATCCCTCGGGGTGATGATGGCCGTTCTCGAGAGGGCCCGCGCGGAGGGCAAGCGGCCCGTGCCGAATCTCGTCGTCGTCGGCTCCGTCTCCGAGGAAGCAGGCGGGATGCTCGGGGCTCGGGGGTTCCGCAAGTGGGCCGAGGCGCGCGGACTCCGGCCGGACGAGGTGATCGTGGCGGAGCCCACGATGTGCGCCCCGGTCCACGGCCACAAGGGTGCCGTCGCGCTCGAGGTGAAGGTCATCGGCGAGGCGGCGCACTCCGCCAACCCGCATCTCGGGCGCAACGCGATCACCGGTGCGGCCGCACTCGTGCTCGCCATGGAGGCAGAGCACCAGCGCCTCCAGACACTCACACCCTCGACCGAGGTGGGCAACGGCACGCTCACGGTCACGATGGTGAAGGGCGGCACCGGCGGGAACGTCGTGCCCGACTCGTGCACGATCTCGGTGGGCCGGCGCATCGTTCCCGGCGAGTCGAACTCCGAGGTCGCGGAGCACTTGTGCGAGCTCGTTCGCCGCGAGTGCCCGCTCCCGGTCGAGTTCCCGCTCGTCTACCTCGGCGCGCCCGCCTTCTACCAGTCCCCCGACTCCGCACTCGTACAGAAACTGGCGGCATGGGCCGGCACCGCCCCTGAGGTCGCCTCGTACGGCACGAACGCGCTGCGCTACTCGGGCTTCGCAGACGAGATGGTGGTGTTCGGGCCGGGGTCCATCGACAACGCGCACACCGCAGTGGAGTGGGTGGAGATCGAGCAGCTGGAGCTGTGCGCGTCCGTCTACTCGACGTGGCTGGGGCTCACGGATTCCTGAGCCTGCGTCCCCTCACGTCTTCCGGCGCGCGGCTGTGAGCCGCCTGAACAGGGCCGCCTCGACCTCGTCGTACGGCGTGCCGTCGGCCCGGAGGAGTTCATGGAACCACGGCGTGCCGTCAGCGACGTCCTCGGTCCAGGAACGCCAGGGGAAACGGGTCTGGGTGCGGCCATCCACGAGACCCCAGTTGAGGGCATCCAC
>CAYXRQ010000263.1:0-2498 GCA_964466765.1 uncultured Bifidobacterium sp.
CCGCGACGAGATCCTCCAGATGGTGGACCTCATGATGAAGCGCACCGCCGGCCAACTGGAGAGCCAGGGCCTCGGCATCGAGCTCACCCAGGCGGCGAAGGACCTCCTCGCCGAGATCGGGTACGACCCGCAGCTCGGTGCGCGCCCGCTGCGCCGCGCCATCCAGCGCAACATCGAGGACGCCCTCTCGGAGAAGATCCTCTACAAGGAGTTCAACGCCGGCCAGATCATCGTGGTCGACGCCGAGGACGACCCGGAGAACCCGGGCAAGAGGCGCTTCGCGTTCCGTGCCGTCGAGGGATTCCAGGTGCCCGACGGGACGGTCCTCGCAGAGACCACCGACGGCAGCGCGAACGGCGAGTGATTCCCGCCAGGGCCACCCGTGCGGCCGCATTGGTCGCCGCATGCGTGCTTCTCGTCTCGTGCCGCGTCGACACTGACATCTCGCTGGATGTGAACCCCAACGGCTCGGGCACCGTGTCCGTCACCGTCACCGCGGATTCCGCCGTCGTCAAGGCCGCACCCACATTGAAGACTGATGTGCGCGCTGATGACCTGGCTGCCGCCGGGTGGGACATGAACGGCCCAGAGGAAACGAAGGACGGCGGGCTGACCGTCACGTTCTCGCACGGGTTCGCTACTCCGGCAGAGGCCACCGTGCTGCTCTCCCAGGTGAACGGACAGCGCGGCCCGCTGAAGAACCTGGTCCTCGAGCGCACCGGCAAGGACTCGAACAGCACGTTCACCCTCACCGGGACGCTCGAGGTCAACGGCGGCCTGGAGGCGTTCGCCGACGACGCCGCGATCAAGCTCCTCGACGGAGCCCCGTACGCGGACCAGGTGCGCAACTCGGGCCTCGACCTCGGCAAGATCGTGGCGATCCGCTTCGCCGCGGACATGCCGGGCAAGGTGATCGACACCACGGGCACGGTCGAGGGAAGCACCGTCACGTGGCGCGTGCCCACCGACGGCACCCCCACGGACGTCGCCACTTCCACCAACAACGTGGACATCGCCTCCAACGTGGCGCGGGTGGCCAGGTGGCTGGTCGGCCTGCTCGCCGCCGTGTGGATCGCGGGCACCCTGGTTCTCGTCGCCATGGTCGCGGCACGCCGGGCCCGCACACGCCGCATCTAGTGTGACCACGTGGCGAAACTGAGGCTCATCCACCGCTGCACCGAGTGCGCGGCATCGTTCCCGAAGTGGTCGGGCAAGTGCCTCTCCTGCGGTGCGTGGAACTCCCTGGTCGAGGACGTCGAGGGCCCCGAGGAGACGACGGCCTCCCTGGCCGCAGGGCTCGCACTGGTGCCGGCCGGTGTCGCCACCGAGATCTCGCGCATCGACGCGAGCGTCGGCAGGCCCGACTCCACGGGCATCGGTGAGCTCGACCGCGTGCTCGGCGGCGGCATCGTGCCGGGCTCCGTCACGCTGCTCGGAGGCGAGCCCGGCATCGGCAAGAGCACCCTGCTGCTCCAGCTGCTCGCCAACTGGGCCGGCACGTCCCTCTACGTGACCGCAGAGGAGAGCGCCCAGCAGGTGCGTTCCCGCGCCGACCGTCTCGGTGCGCTGAAGGACGGACTGTGGCTGCTGCCCGAGATGTCGCTCGCACACATCGTGAAGGCGATCGACGACATCTCCCCCGGTCTCGTCGTGATCGACTCCATCCAGACCGTGGTCGACCCCGACCTCGGCAGCACACCGGGTTCCGTGGTGCAGGTTCGAGGGTGCGCGCACAGGCTGGTGCAGGAGGCGAAGCGCCGTGACATCCCCGTGGTGCTCGTGGGCCACGTCACCAAGGAGGGCGGGCTCGCCGGGCCGCGCGTGCTGGAGCACGTTGTCGACACTGTCCTCTCGTTCGAGGGCGAGCGCCACCACGCACTGCGCATGATGCGCGCCGTGAAGCACCGCTTCGGCCCCACCAACGAACTCGGCCTGTTCGAGATGACGGAGGCCGGCCTCGTCGGTGTCCCCGATGCCAGCCAGTTGTTCCTCGCGGACCGGCGCACCGGCGCACCGGGCTCCGTCGTGGTGCCCACCATCGAGGGGCAGCGCCCGCTGCTCGTGGAGCTGCAGGCACTCACCAACCAGATCTCCTCCGGTGTCCCCGC
This sequence comes from uncultured Bifidobacterium sp., assembly GCA_964466765.1. Taxonomy (GTDB): domain Bacteria; phylum Actinomycetota; class Acidimicrobiia; order Acidimicrobiales; family Ilumatobacteraceae; genus UBA2093. The sequence goes on from CAYXRQ010000263.1 coordinate 2,109, forward strand.
GCGGCGCAGCGCACAGGGCGTGGACCAGGGCCGCCTGAGCATGCTGCTCGCCGTGCTCGAGCGGCGCGCCCGCATCAGCCTGGCCAGCCACGAGGTGTACGCGTCAGTCGTCGGTGGCGTCAAGCTCACCGAGCCCGGGGCCGACCTCGGCCTGTGCCTCGCGCTCGTCAGCGCCGCCACGGACACCCCGCTCTCGCCGGACATGGTCGTCGTGGGTGAGGTGGGTCTTGCCGGCGAGGTGCGCCAGGTGGGCCACACCGGCCGGCGCCTCGCCGAGGCGGCACGCCTCGGCTTCGCGAAGGCCATCGTTCCCATGAGCGCGCCCGAGAAGGTGCCGGGCATCTCGGTGCACCGGGTCGGTTCCCTGAGCGAGGCCCTCACGGTGGCCCA
>CAYXRQ010000264.1:0-2493 GCA_964466765.1 uncultured Bifidobacterium sp.
TCTTCTCCCCATGAGTGGGCACACGAACCCGCCCCGGGAACGGCAGAAGGGTCGTCGTGCACACCCCGTGGCGCACGACGACCCTTCGAGGACCTGTCAGGTCAGAGCGAGGCGAGGTCCACGGTGGGCGGCACCAGGACCTTGTCGATCACGTGGATGACACCGTTCGAGGCCTCGATGTCGGTCGCAGTGACCGTCGCATCATTCACCTTCACGCCATCCTCGGTGGTGATGGTGAGCGAGGAACCTTCTGCCGTGGAGGCGTCGCCGGCCGTGACGTCAGCAGCCATCAGCCTGTCAGAAACCACGTGGTAGGTCAGGATGGAGACGAGGACGTCCTTGTTCTCGGCCAGGAGCAACTTGTCCAGAAGGCCGGCGGGCAGTGCGGCAAATGCCTCGTTCGTGGGTGCGAAGACCGTGAACGGGCCCTCGCCGGAGAGTGTCTCGCCCAGGCCCGCCGCGGTGATCGCCGCGACGAGCGTGCTGAAGTCCTCGTTCGCAGACGCGACCTCGACAATGGTGCCCACTTCGGCGGCCATGGTCGTGTCGACCGCGACAGTCGTGTCCGACGAGGTGTCATCTGAGCCGCACGCGGCAAAGAGAAGGGTTGATGCCGCGACGGCGGCGATGATTCGTGATTTCACGGAAGTACTCCTAGGGGGATGTGCCGCACGTGATTGCGCGACGAATGGGGCAACCACATTGCACCTTGTCCGATTCCGATTCCGGCAGGAGATACTCCGGATGTGACGTATGTGCCCCGGTCTTGTCCCGAGAGGTTCTCAGAGCCTGGATCGGCTCGATGTGTCAGCCGCGGCCGACCATGCCACCGCCGACGCTGATCGCGGCGATGTTGTTCAGGATCGTCGGCATCAGGTACTCGCGCAGCCGTTGCAGGGCTGCGTCAGCAGACGCATGCCCCGCACGCTGCAGGACGTCGAGGTCTGAGATCGTCTCCTGAAGCCCGTAGCCGAGCCGTGCGTGTGCCTCCCTGACGGGTGCCTGGTCGACCGGCACGGGCACGTCCGCGAGCGCACCGAGCGTCGCGGCACGGTCACGGATGCGGTCAGCCTCAGGCCCGGCGACTTCGCCGAGCGCCGCCGCGACGTCGCGCAGCGTCTGCGTCATCTGGTTGTGCTCCTGCGCGATTGCGGCATCCATCATCGGCAGCACCTGGCGGACCTGCTGGATGAGCGACTGCATCATCATCGCCGTCGCGACCGACTTCGGGTTCGCAAGGTGCGGGATGATCTCGTTCTGCAGGGCCACGATGAGCCCCTCGAGGATGTCGTCGACTGTGGGTGTGGTGTTCATGCTGTTGTCCCCGGGTAGCCCATCAACTGTGCCATTGCCGGCAGGGCCGGCAGGCTCGACTGGATCAGGTAGAGCGGGAGGAGGAGCATGTGCTCCTTGCGGATGCGCCGCGCCACTGACTGGTGCACCGGCACGGCGATGTTGGCCGTGCCGAAGAGTGTGAAGTAGCCGAGCTCCTCCGGCGTGATGTCGGTGCCGGCGAGCTTGTTGTAGTACGCGAGGAACCCGCCCTCCTTTTTCGGGTAGGACATCACGCTGGTCGCGCTCAGGATGTCCATCAGCACCATCCAGCCGAGGTCCTCGCGCGGGTCGCCGATGCGGCTGTTCTCCCAGTCGATCAGCGCGGTCACCCTGCCGTTCTCGTACAGGAAGTTCGCCGGGTTGAAGTCACCGTGGATGAGGGCAAGCCTCGCGGGACGGGGCTTGTTGCGCCGGAGAGTGAGGAACGAGTCGAGCAGCATCATCATCACCGGGTCCCAGTTGATGGTGCCGTACTCACGGATGTAGTACTCGAACGTGGTGTCCATGTACTCGTCCCACGAGCCTGCGCGGATGCCGACGCCGCGCGGGTCGACGAGAGCACCCTCCGGGTCGACGGTGCTGATGTCCGCAGAGTGCAGCTCCACGAGCACCTCGCACAGATGGCGGATCACGTCCTCCGTCTGGTCCTCGTCCGGACCGCCGTTGAACAGGGCGGATGTCTGCCCGCTTCCCTGCGCGCGCTCCAGCACCATCGCCGGCTCACCGAACGGGGCGGGGTCCATCTCGTACCCGTAGCTGCGGCTCACCGGCACGTTCGTGCGGGTGCGGAGTGCCTCGATGAGGTCGTGCTCCACTGCCCGGCTCGTGTTGAGGATCGCCTCAACATCGGGCGGGTTCTTGCGGATGATGAGCGGCAGTGTCTCCTGCGTGCCGCCCCGCGTGACGGTCACGTCGCACCTGAAGGTCTCGCGCGAGAACCCGCCGGGTATCGGCTGCAGGTCGCTCACCGTCGCGTCGGTGATTCCCGGTTCGGCGCGTCTCAGCACCGCGATGATCGCTTGCTCCATGCAGTTCCCCCCTGCCCACGGCAACGGCACAACCGTACTCCACCCGCGGTACGTCCGTGCCTGTCGCCGCGCAGGCCGCGCCCACGATGATCCCCACCCCGCTCGCGGTGACCGACCACAGGCCGAGAGT
>CAYXRQ010000265.1:0-2485 GCA_964466765.1 uncultured Bifidobacterium sp.
ACAACCTCTTCAAGTCGGGTGTGCGCCCGGCCGTCGACGTGGGCATCTCGGTGTCCCGCGTGGGTGGTGCCGCGCAGACCAAGGCCATGAAGTCCGTCTCGGGCACCCTGAAGCTCGACCTCGCGCAGTTCCGCGAGCTCGAGGCGTTCGCCACCTTCGGTTCCGAGCTCGACGCCGTGTCGAAGGCACAGCTGGAGCGCGGCTACCGCCTGGTGGAACTACTGAAGCAGGGCCTCAACAGCCCGATGCCGGTGGAGGAGCAGGTCGTCTCGATCTTCGCGGGAACCAAGGGCTACCTGGACGACATCCCGGTCGCCGACGTGCGCCGCTTCGAGACCGAGCTGCTCGACTACGTGCGGTCGCGCCACGGCGCGATGCTCGCAGAGCTGCGCTCCAACCCGAAGGCCGACGTCCCGGCGGACCTCGCCCAGGTCGTCACGTCCTTCAAGGCCCAGTTCAAGACCAGCGGTAGCCAGGCATCCAAGGCCGACCCGACCGCGACCGATGCCGACGCGCTCGGCGAGGCCGCGAGCGCAAAGACCCTCGCGACGGAGTGATCTGAGTGGCCGGCGGACAAGAACGAATCCTGCGCGGGCGCATCCGCTCGGTGCAGGCAACCAAGAAGATCACGCGCGCGATGGAGCTCATCGCCGCGTCGCGCATCGTGAAGGCCCAGCAGCGAGTGATCGCCGCCGTGCCGTACTCGGAGCGCATCACCGAGGTTGTTCGTGACTTGTCCGCAGCGGGTGCAGGCAGCAGCGACCCGTTGCTCGCCGGCCGTGCCGAGGTGAAGAACGTCTGCTACGTGGTCCTCTCGGCCGACCGTGGCCTCTGCGGCGGCTACAACGCCGGTGTCCTCCGTGCCACGGAGGGCGAGATCAAGGCGGACGCGCTGCAGGGCCGTGGCCACACGATCGTGGCAGTGGGCCGCAAGGCGGAGGGTTACTTCCGCTTCCGCGGCTACAACATCGCCCGGTCGTTCACCGGGTTCACGGAGAGCCCCACCTACGACATCGCCAAGGAGATCGGCCAGTACGTCACCGAGCTGTACGTCTCGGGGCAGGTCGACAGGGTGGAACTCGTCTACACACGGTTCATCTCGGCCGGCTCCCAGGAGGTCGTGCAGCGCCCGCTGGTGCCGCTCGACAGCCAGCTGACCGAGGGCGGAGACGCCAAGAACGAGGCAGGCCACGACTACGAGTTCGAGCCCTCGCCGGAGCTGATCCTCAGCACGCTGCTCCCGCGCTACGTGGAGGCGCGCGTGTACGCGGCACTCCTCAACGGCGCGGCATCGGAGCACGCGTTCCGCCAGAGGGCCATGAAGTCCGCCACGGACAACGCCGAGGAACTCATCAAGAACCTGTCGCGCATCATGAACCGTGCACGACAGGACGCAATCACGACCGAGATCATGGAGATCGTCGGCGGCGCCGAGGCGCTGTCGTCGGGCGAGTAACAGGAGACAACAGGATGACCATGACAGAGAACCAGCAAGAAGGCCGCGTCGTCGCGATCGCCGGACCGGTTATCGACGTCGAGTTCCCGCGGGGCGCCCTCCCCGAGCTGAACTCGGCGGTCGAGTTCACCGTCATGGTGGACGGCAAGCCGAACAGGATCCTCGCCGAGGTCGCCCAGCAGCTGGGTGACAGCCGCGTGCGCGCGGTCTGCCTGAAGCCGACCGACGGTCTCCAGCGCGGCACCGCCGTCCGCAACACGGGCCATGGCATCCAGGTGCCCGTCGGCAACAAGACCCTCGGTCACGTGTGGAACGTGTGGGGCGAGGTGCTGGACGGCAACGAGGCCGACTTCGCCGACATCGAGCGGTGGGACATCCACCGTCCCGCACCTGCGTTCGACACCCTCGAGCCGTCGAAGCGCATGTTCGAGACCGGCATCAAGGTCATCGACCTCCTCACCCCCTACCTCGCGGGCGGCAAGATTGGCCTGTTCGGCGGCGCCGGCGTGGGCAAGACGGTTCTCATCACCGAGATGATCAACCGCGTGGCCTCCAAGCACGGCGGCGTGTCCGTGTTCGCCGGCGTGGGCGAGCGCACCCGTGAGGGCACCGACCTCCGTCTGGAGATGGAGGAGTCCGGGGTGTTCGAGAAGGCCGCGCTCGTGTTCGGCCAGATGGACGAGCCGCCGGGCGTGCGCCTGCGCGTCGCCCTGTCGGCACTCACCATGGCCGAGTACTTCCGCGACGTCCAGAACCAGGACGTGCTGCTGTTCGTGGACAACATCTTCCGCTTCGTGCAGGCGGGCTCCGAGGTGTCGACCCTCCTCGGCCGCATGCCCTCGGCGGTGGGTTACCAGCCCACGCTCGCCGACGAGATGGGCCAGCTGCAGGAGCGCATCACCTCCACCCGCGGCCGGTCGATCACGTCGCTGCAGGCCGTGTACGTGCCGGCGGACGACTACACCGACCCGGCGCCGTTCACGACGTTCACCTTCTTGGATGCAACGACGGAACTCTCGCGTCAGATCG
>CAYXRQ010000266.1:0-2484 GCA_964466765.1 uncultured Bifidobacterium sp.
CCACCGATCTTCCGATCGGCGAGACCTCCGACAACTTCAAGGCGTCGATCGCCGGCGAGACCTACGAGTACACCCAGATGTACCCCGGCTTCGCCAAGACGGCCCGCGACGAGGGCTTCGACGAGATTGCCGACTGGTTCGAGACGCTCGCACGCGCCGAGAAGAGCCACGCAGGCCGTTTCGGTGAGGGCCTCGCAGCCCTCTGACCACCCGGCGCACTGAGCGCCGACGACACGACGAACGGGCGGCCACGACACCTCGTGGTCGCCCGTTCCGTGTGGGGCCGCCGGACGACGCGCCCGCCCCGTCACGACACGCACGCACACAGGAAGCACGACGACAGATGACGATCACATACGACCCGAAGCACCCGCAGTACCTGGACGAGGCAGACGTCCGCGGGGAGCTCACCCGCGTCTACGACCTGTGCCACGGGTGCCGTCTCTGCTTCAAGTTCTGCACCTCCTTCCCCACGCTCTTCTCCTACGTCGACAAGCACGAGGACCAGGACGCCGGCCGGCTCACGCCCGCCGAACAGGACCAGGTCATCGACGAGTGCTTCCAGTGCAAGCTCTGCTACGTCAACTGCCCCTACATCCCCGAGCTGCACGAGTGGGCGCTCGACTTCCCGCGGCTCATGCTCCGCGCCCAGGCGATGCGCCACGCAACCGGGCAGGTGACGCTGCGCAAGCGCGCGACCACCTCGATCATGGGCCACACAGATGCGCTCGGCACCGTGGCGAGCGCGGTCGCGCCCGTGGCGAACAAGGTCATGGGTGCCAAGCCGAACTCGGTGGTCCGCAAGGCCGTCGCGGCGACCGCCGGCGTGTCCGCCGTGCGCCTGCTGCCCCCGTACGCGAAGACCCGCTTCAGCACCTGGTTCAAGAAGCGCACCAAGCCCGTCATCGCGAAGAAGCAGGGTGACGTGGCCGTGTTCCCCACGTGCCTCGTGGAGTACCAGCAGCCCGGTGTGGGCAAGGACCTCGTGCGCGTGTTCGAGCGCAACGGAGTGGAGTGCTCCATGATCGACGGCGCCGGCTGCTGCGGCGCGCCCTACCTGCACAGCGGTGACGTGGACAGCTTCACCAAGGTGGCCGTGAAGCAGGTGAAGGCGCTCGCCGCGGCGGTGCGCTCCGGCAAGGACATCGTCGTGCCGCAGCCCACGTGCGGCTACGTGCTGAAGAAGGACTACGTCGACTACGTGGGCGGGCCGGATGCCGAGCTCGTCGCCAAGCACACTTTCGACAGTTCCGAGTACCTGATGAACCTGCACAAGGCCGAGGGCACGGAGCTCGACACCGAGTTCGCGGGCACCGTGCCCGAGACGATCTCGTACCACATCCCGTGCCACCTGAAGGCCCAGAACATCGGCCTGCGCAGCCGCGACCTGATGAAGCTCACCGGGGCGAAGATCAAGCTCATCGACCAGTGCTCCGGCATCGACGGCATGTGGGGCCTGAAGGCCGGCAACGAGGAATACTCGGTGCCGCTCGCCGTGAAACTCGGCGAGAAGGTCACCGCCGCCGGATCGGAGGCCGTGGTCGGTGACTGCCACCTGGCGAACACCGCGATCGCCGAGCAGACCGGCGCCGGTGCCGTGCACCCGCTGAACATCGTGGCGCGTGCGTACGGAATCCCAGAGAACGACTGACACACAAGCCCGAGACCCCCTAAACCACCCCGATCAAGCCCCTGAACCCCCGACCAAGGAAGTAGAGATGACCACCACCATGACACGCAAGCTCACACTCGAGGACATCGCCGACCTCCGCGCGTACGAGCGCGAGCGTGAGGCGTTCCGTTCCGTCGTGATCGAGAAGCGCCGCACCAGGCGCGTCGCCCTCGGCACGCTGATGTCGCTCTCGTTCGAGAACCGCGACACGATGCGGTACCAGATCCAGGAGATGATCCGTGTCGAGAAGACGATGACCGACGAGGGCGTGCTCGAGGAGCTGAACGCCTACAACCCGATGATCCCCGAGCCGGGCCAGCTCTGTGCGACGCTCTTCGTGGAACTCACGTCGGAGGAGCAGGTGCGCGAGTGGCTGCCGAAGCTGGCGGGCCTCGAGCGCTCGATCTCGGTCGTCCTCGCCGACGGCACCCAGGTGCCCGGCCGCATCGACGAGAAGCACGCCGCCGGTCTCACGCGCGACGACGTGACCGCGGCCGTCCACTACCTGGTGTTCGACTTCACCCCGGCCCAGGTGGCCGCTTTCGACGGCGGCGACGTGACCGTGCAGTGCTCGCTCCCGAGCTACCTGGAGGTGGCCGCCCTCTCGCAGTCCACCAAGGCCGAGCTGCTCACCGACCTGCTCCCGTAGGGCCTGATCTCCCGCCACGTGCCCTGTACCGGAGCGGGCCGGGTCGTCCGTGGGCCGCAATGTCGGTCCCGATTTGGCGTGGTGTGACAGCGGGCACATACGATTCCCGGCAGGGGCGGGGACGCCCCGCATCGAAGGGGGAGCGATGTCTGGTCCTGAGATC
>CAYXRQ010000267.1:0-2480 GCA_964466765.1 uncultured Bifidobacterium sp.
CTCGCGATCGTGACGAAGGCACCCGTGTCCGTCGGTACCGAGCTGGGCACGCTGATCGACGGGGCCGCCACGGTGACCGCGGCTGCGTTATGGTTCGCGGCGGGCCCCGTGTTGCCCGCGAGGTCGGTCACCGAGTTCGCCGCCAGGGTGAGCACGGCGGAACCGCTCGCACAGCCTGTCAGCGTCACGAGGAGCACCGTGGTGCCGGACGTGCCGGTGCTGACGGAGCAGCCGCTCACGCCGCTCACCGAGACGTCGGCAGAAGTGAACCCCGTGACGGCCTCGTTCATGTTGATCGTGTAGGTGAACTCGTTCAGGTTCTGGGTGCCGCTCACGCCTGTCACGCTCGACACTGCAGGGGCTGTGTTGTCGATCACGGCGTTGGAGGACACCGCGTTCGCGTCGGGGATGGTCATCCCACCTGCCGTCCAGTTCACGGAGTTGGCGAGCAACGTGGCGTTCAGCGTGCCGTCGCCATTGCCTGTCTGAGCGACGTTCAGGGTGTAGTTGGTGGACGAGTTCGCGGTGAGTCCGGTGATCGACCAGCCGGTGGACGTGCCGCCGAGGGCAAAGTCACCCGCCGTGACTCCTGTGACTGCCTCCCCGAACGTCACGTCGAACGACATTGTGTCCGCGTTCGTGGGGGTGACCGACGGGGTGATGGTGACAGCAGGCGTGGTGGAGATCACGGCGGCGGCGAAGCCGAGGGTCTCGTCAACTCCGAACGCAAACGCAGGGGAGTAGCCCTCCCAGTGGAAGTACCAGCGCTGGTTGGTGGGGTCCACGATGAAGCTCGCGATGTCGGACATGCCCGACGTGGTGAGCACGGTCTGGGTCACGTTCGAGCCGACCTGGTACCGCACGATGTTGTTGCCGTACGCCACCGTGAGCCAGAGCTCCCCGTCGAAGAACTCGGCCACACCCCACGACATGTAGCTCCCGGCATAGTTCTCGGTGCCGTTTCGCGACACGCTAAGAGTGCCGCGGTTGTAGACCTGACCCGATGGGAGGTCGACGTCGTACACCGTGCCGTTCGCGTTGCGGTACACGACGCGTCCGTACCCCGAGTAGATCTCACCGCCGTTGTAGGGGATCGCACTTGAGAGGGTGATCACGGTCGGGCTCGCCGGCACCGATCCGGTCGTCTGGTCGAGTTCGGTCAATTTCGTGAAGTTTCCGGTGGTGCCGACGAGGTCGAAGACGTATGCCTTCATCGAGCGCAGATCCGAGACCGGAGCATCATGAGCCGTGTTGAACGTCGCGTTCGCCAGGCCCGAGAGATCGGACTTGTTCGCACCCGTGAACGCACCGTCGCCGCGCAGGAACACCCGCGTTGACGAGAGCGCCATGCCTCCGCGGTCATCCCCCGTCCAGGTGTTCACCTCAGTCGCCGTCCGGGCGGTGGTCGAGGCGGTCAGCGACTCGATCTTGAACTTCGCCGTCTCGCCAGTGGTGATCGCCGAAACGCCGATCGAGCCACCCGTGGAAGGGGCTCCTGGCGTGGTGGCTCCGGCGGACGGTGCGCCGGTTGTCGCGGACCTGGACGGGCCCGTGACCACGGCAGGTGTCGGGCTCTGGGCATCCCCGGGGGCAGGGGCTTGCGGGGCCGTGGAGACGGGGGCAACCGCCAGGATGGGCGTCTCAGCCAGGCCGTCCACCACCACGGAGCGGGTGGACTGGCCGTCTGCCGCCAGGCGCAGCACCCGGTACGGGGCTGCCGCGCCTGTTGCCACGAACAGGTTCCCGGCGGTGTCCGTGGCCACCCGGCCGGGCGAATCGAAGGCCACATCGGCCGTGGGGACCGCCTGCGGGTGGGGCCTGGCCGTGACGGTGGCCCCGCTGGCGAGTCCGTCAAGGGCGAGGCGCCGCACCGTGCCGGCGGCGCGGTCTGCGACTGCGATGCCGGGGGTGCCTCCGCGGGCGAACCACGCGGCGTCGCTGACCTCGCCGAATGGTGTCGACCCACTGGCCTGTGCCAGGGGCCGGGGGTTCGAGAGATCGGCCGCGAACACCCTGCTCGAGGCGCCGGTCGGTGTGAGTGCAACGAGCGACGACGCGCCGGCCACGAGAACGGTCGCACCGGTCGCGGGTGCAGACGCGATGCCGAGGCCCTGCAGGTCGAACGCGTGGATCATCGGGCCGCCGGAGTTGCCGGAGTCGAGCACGTAGATGCGATCAGCTTGTTCGTCAACGGCGAGAGCGGTCACGTTCACGAGACCGCCGACCCACCCGTCGACACCGAAGAGCGTGTCGGGCGTGCCGTCGGGGCGGAGCATGATGATGCCCGTGGGTGCAGACATGACCGTGCGCCTGTCGGTGAGCATCGCGGCATCGGTGACGGTGCCCGCCGGGCCGAACCCGGAGTCGACAGATGACCCGTCCGGTTCGCTCACGATCTGCTCAGCGGCGGTGCGCACGAACACCGGCTGGGCGTAATCGTCAAGCGAGAGAACGGCGGCACTCGCACCCGCGGCGGAGGC
>CAYXRQ010000268.1:0-2478 GCA_964466765.1 uncultured Bifidobacterium sp.
ACCATGTAGCGCATGAGCTCCCGCGGGACCCTGATGACGAGCCCGGGCGCGGGGGAGACGATCTCGCCCACGGCATCCACGTGGCCGAGCACGATGTGGCCGCCGAAACGCTCCCCGAGGGCCATCGGCCGCTCGAGGTTCACGGGGTCGCCCGGGGCCAGGGCACCGAGGTTCGTGCGGGAGTAGGTCTCCTCCGTCACGTCGGTCTCCCACCAGTCCGGACCCGAGTCGACCAGGGTGAGGCAGCAGCCGTTGACCGCGATGGAGGCACCAAGACCGGAGCCCTCCAGCACCGTGCGGGCGTTGATGCGCAGGCGTCCGCCCTGCCGGGAGGCCACCGTGCCCAACTCCTCGACGATCCCGGTGAACATGGGATGGAGACTAATCCCGGGCAGGGTTGGAACCCATGGGTGGTTCTCATAGCCTTGGGGTGTCCGCGTGGGCCCCGGCGCACGCGAGATGCCACCCGCGGCAGCCCGCGGGGGCGTGACCCTCACGAAAGAAGGATCCATGTCCACCAAGGACACTGTTGCCTCGTTCGGCAAGCACGCGACCGACACCGGTTCGTCCGACGTCCAGATCGCACTCGTCACCGAGCGCATCAACCACCTCACAGAGCACCTGAAGGCCCACCCCAAGGATCACCACAGCCGTCGCGGCCTGTTGATGCTGGTGGGTCGCCGCCGCCGCATGCTCGACTACGTCCGTGACCGGGACATCGCCCGGTACCGCGAACTGGTCGCCAAGCTCGGCCTGCGTCGATAAGACGCGTTTCCCGGCCCCGTGTCGGGAAGAATACAAAGAACTCCGTCGGCCAACAGAAGTTGTCGGTTGTCAGTGGAGGGTTCCGCGCCACCTGTTTCCGGGGCGGGCTCCTTGACTGGGAACCGGCGCCGCGCCGGCGGATACAACCCCGCATGTGCCGAGTCACATGCAAGAAAAAAAGGAAGTATCCCCAATGGCTGACGCCATCAAAGTGTCGGGCCCCGTTTCGGGCACCGACAAGACCCTCACATTCGAGACCGGCAAGCTCGCCACCCAGTCCATGGGCGCCGTGGTTGCCACCATCGGCGGCACGACCGTGTTCGCCACCGCAAACGCCGCCCGCGGCGTGCGCGACGGAATCGACTTCTTCCCGCTCACGGTCGACGTCGAGGAGCGCGCCTACGCAGCAGGCAAGATCCCCGGTGCGTTCTTCCGCCGCGAGGGCCGCCCGAGCGAGCAGGCCATCCTGACCTGCCGCCTCACGGACCGCCCGCTGCGCCCGGCCTTCCCGGACGGGTACCGCAACGAGACCCAGGTCGTGCTCACGATCCTCGGCGTGGACATGCAGAACCCCCACGACGTCATCTCCATCAACGCCGCATCGGCCGCGTTCATGGTGTCGGGCATCCCCTTCGAGGGCCCGATCGGCGCGGTGCGCCTGGCGTACTCGCAGGACGGCAAGTGGATCCCGCACCCCACCTACCAGGAGGGCGAGGACGGCACGTTCGAGATCGTGGTCGCGGGGCGCGAGCTCGACAACGGCGACGTCGCCATCATGATGGTGGAGGCCGGCGGCTCCGAGAAGTCGTTCGAGTACTACGAGTCCGGTGCCCCGAAGGTGAACGAGGGCGTCATCGCCGACGGTCTCGAGGCATCGAAGACCTGGATCAAGGAGTCCATCGCGCTGCAGCGCCGCCTGGTCGCCTCGGTGATCGCCACCAAGGGACCGATCACCCCGCTGTCGTACACCCCCGTCCTCGACTACACCGACGAGGTGTTCGCCGCGGTCGAGCGTGTCGCCACGCCGAAGCTGGCGAACGCCATCACCATCGCACTGAAGGCCGACCGCAACGCGGCGACCGACGCAGCCGGTGACGAGACCGTCAAGGAACTCTGCGGCGAGGGCGGCCAGTTCGCCGGCCAGGAGAAGGCTGTCAAGGAGGCCGTCCGCAGCCTTACCAAGAAACTCGTGCGCAAGCGCGTGGTGGAGCAGGGCATCCGCATCGACGGCCGCGGCCCGAAGGACCTGCGCCCCGTGTCCTCGGAGGTCGGCATCCTGCCGACCGCCCACGGCACCGGCCTCTTCCAGCGCGGCGAGACCCAGGTCATGAACGTGTGCACCCTCGCGATGCCGCGCATGAACCAGATGCTCGACACGCTCGGCCCGGACAACGAGAAGCGCTACATCCACCACTACAACATGGCCCCCTGGGCGAACGGCGAGACCGGCCGCGTCGGTTCGCCGAAGCGCCGCGAGATCGGCCACGGCGCGCTCGCCGAGCGCGCCCTGCTGCCGGTGGTGCCCAGCCAGGAGGAGTTCGCCTACGCGATCCGTCTGGTCAGCGAGGTCATGTCCTCGAACGGCTCCACCTCCATGGCGTCGGTCTGCTCCAGCAGTCTCTCGCTGATGGACGCCGGCGTGCCGATCAAGGCGCCCGTCGCCGGAATCGCCATGGGCCTGATCTACGCCGAGGGCAAGTACCTCACCCTCAC
>CAYXRQ010000269.1:0-2427 GCA_964466765.1 uncultured Bifidobacterium sp.
GGTCGCAGAGCCGTACATCCGCCGCCGCGCGGAGCGTCACCTCGAGAAGGGCCGCGTGGTCATCCTCGCCGGCGGCACGGGCAACCCGTTCTTCACCACGGACACCGCCGCCGCCCTGCGCGCCGCGGAGATCGACGCCCAGGCCATCCTGAAGGGCACGCACTCAGGAGTGGACGGTGTGTACACCGCCGACCCGAAGATCGACAAGACAGCGACCCGGTACGACCGCATCAGCCACATGGACGTCATCACGAAGGGGCTGAAGGTCATGGACTCCACCGCCAGCACCTTCTGCATGGAGAAGAACCTGCCGATCGTGGTGTTCGACCTGCTGGCCAAGGGCAACGTCAAGTCCATCCTGCAGGGCGAGCCAGTCGGTACGCTGGTCGGGTGACCGAAGAGACCCTTCTCGACGCAGTCGACAAGATGGAGCGTGCCGTGGAGCACGCCCAGGGCCAGTTCTCCACCGTGCGCACGGGCCGCGCGAACCCCGCGCTCGTAGAGAAGCTCCTCGTCGACTACTACGGCTCACCCACGCCGCTCCAGCAGCTCGCCGGCTTCCAGGTCCCCGAGGCACGCACGCTCGTGGTCAAGCCCCACGACCGCAACGCCCTAGCCGGCATCGAAAAGGCCATCCGCGAGAGCGAGCTCGGCCTGCAGCCGTCGAACGACGGCATCGTCATCAGGCTCTCCTTCCCGGCCCTCACCGAGGAGCGCCGCAAGGAGTACGTGAAGGTCGTGAAGAACATGGCCGAGGACGCCCGCGTGGCGGTCCGCAACATCCGCCGTGACGCTCGCAAGACCCTGGAGACCGCGGAGAAGAACTCCGAGATCTCGAAGGACGACCTCGAGCGCGCCGAGAAGGAACTCGAGAAGCTGACCCACGACCACGTCGACCAGATCGACAAGGCCGTGGCCCGCAAAGAGCAGGAACTGCTCGAGGTATAGGTGCGGGACACGGGCTGCTCGGGCAGGCATTCGCTGCGGAACTATGGTTCGCGTAGGAAAGGGAGAACCCGATGAGCGACGACATCTGGCGCAGGCGCGACGACACCACCGAGGGCGGGGGCTCTGACTACGGCACCGACTTCGGTTCCGACTTCGGCACGATCCAGTTCGCCGATGATCCCACCAGCGAGCCCGCGATCGTGTTCGCCGACACCGATTCCACCGGCCTGCCCCACTGGACGGAGCCGCCGACCGGCGAGATCCCGCGTGCGGGCAACGTCGAGGATGAGGACGACACGGACGTGTGGGCCTCCTTCCAGCAGCCGAGCCAGCCGACGCGCCGCCCCGAGCGGCTCGTGATCGGCGGGGACTCCACGGGGGACCGCGGCCGTCCGCGCGACGTCACGGGCGACACCGGGCGCGACACCAGCCGTGACATCCCGCGCGACACCACCGGCGGCACCAGCCGCCCCGTGGCGCGCGGCCCGCAGGTCCGCCGCGGCACGACGCGCGGCCCGCGCGGTGCGGCCGGGCGCGACATGCCGACTGCCGTCACCACCGGGCTCATCCTCCTCGCCGTGTTCATCGGTGCGGTCATGTGGCGGCCCGCCGCCGTCATGCTCATCGTCGTGGCAGTCCTCGGTCTCGCCTCCGTGGAGTTCTTCAGCAAGGTCACGGAGAAGGGCTACCGCCCCGCAACGTTCGCCGGGCTCATCGCCTGTGTCGCCGCGCCGCTCGCCGCCTACTGGATGGGCGATGCCGCACTGCCGTTGGTCGTCGCATTTGGCTTCCTCGCCACGTCAGTCGGCTTCCTCGGCGCCGCGGGTGTGCAGAGCGGCCCGATGCCCAACGTCGCGATCACCAACATGGCGGTGACGTGGATCGGCCTCCTCGGCTCGTTCGCCGCACTCATCCTCCGCCAGAGCGTGTCGGGCAGCCCGGGCAACAACATCGGCACCGACACGATCTTCATCCTCGTCGCCGCCGTGGTGGCAAATGACGTCGGTGCGCTCTTCGTCGGTTCGGCCGCGGGCCGCACGCCGCTGCGCGAGTGGGTCAGCCCGAACAAGTCAGTCGAGGGCCTCCTCGGCGGTGGTGTTGGCGCCGAGCTTCACGCCGATCGGGTTGTGCACGCCGGCCAGGAAGTGCACGTGGGCCGAACCGGTCTGACGGGTGCGCTCGCCGATCCACAGCATGTGGGCCGAGCAGTCGTACCAGTCGCCGGTGAGGGAGTCCTGGCGGGTGAGCGCCTCCTCGTAGCCGAGCAGGAGCGCCTCGTGGGAGGTGAACACGTCGACCTCGTGGAGGGCGAGCTCGCCGTTGAGGTCGATGCCGCAGGCCTTCATGAAGGTGAGGGCGCGCTGGATCTCCTCGGCCATCTCCTCGTAGCGCCGGCCCTCGCCGCTGGCCGCGGCGAACTCCTGGTTCCACGCGTGCACGCGGGCGAGGTCGGCGAAGCCGCCCTTGGCGAGCGCGCGC
>CAYXRQ010000270.1:0-2411 GCA_964466765.1 uncultured Bifidobacterium sp.
GGCTTCCAAGGGCGGCGTCGTCGGCCTGACCCTGCCAGTCGCGCGCGACCTGGCCGCCATCGGTGTCCGCGTGAACACCGTTGCGCCGGGCCTGATCGACACCCCGATCTACGGCCAGGGCGAGGGCAGCGAGGCGTTCAAGGCGCATCTGCAGAAGGGCGTGCTCTTCCCGCAGAAGCTGGGCAAGCCCGAGCAGCTCGCGTCGATGGTGCTCGAGTGCATCACGAACAGCTACATGAACGCCGAGACCATCAGGGTCGACGGCGGCATCCGCATGCCACCCAAGTGACGACCGTGCCGTGATCGTCCTCCACGACGACCCGTTCACGCCGTTCGACAGGCAACCGTCTCGCGAATCCCCGGGCCCAGGCCCGGGGATTCGTCGTTCGGTGGCGGTGCCTGACGCGTACGTGCCGCAGTCGTCGGAGGCCGCGCGCCTGCGGGTCGGTGCCAGGCCGCTCGACCCGGCGCAGTGGGTGTCGCCGCGCGACGGGGACTGGGCGCCGACCATCGCGATGAAGCGGGCGCTCGTCGCCGAGCGTCCGCACGAGGTCGTGGCGTGCCTGGACGGAGCGCAGGAAGCCTGCGACGAGGCAGCGGCAGGTGTGCTCTCCTCCGTGGGGGAGACCCCCTCCACGGAGACCGGGATCGACGCGCTCGTCGACGCGGCCCTGCGCGTTGCCGACGACCTGTGTCTCCTGCTGCCAGGGCCCGCGGGCGAACCGGTGCTGTCGGCCGCGGTGCTGTGCTCGCCCAACAGGTGGCGCCTGGCAGAGAAGCTCGGCGGAACGATGGCCGCGATCCACGGGCCGGTCGCGCGCTACGACACGGATCTCGAGTCCCCGGTGAACGCGATGCTCGCGCGGCTCTCCGCGGGGCGTCCCGTCTGGCGCGTCAACTGGGGCCTGTCCAACCATCCCTCGCTGTTCCAGCCCGAGACCCCGCCCGCCACCCCGGCGATGGACGTCGCCGACATGTGGTTCCGGGTGGAGTGGCAGACACTGCGCCGCCTGCCGGTGACGGGGGCCGTCCTGTTCACCATCCGCACCCACACGGAGAGGCTCGCCGATTTCGCCGCGCGTGACCGGGCGGTGGTGCACGACTTCGCGGACCTGGTTGCGAAGATCCCGGAGAACGTGGCGGCGTACAAGAGCATCGCGCCGTACCGCGAGCGGGTGTTCGAGTGGCTCAGCTCGCGCTGAGGCTCACGTGGTGTAGTCGGCGTTGATGCGCACGTAGCCGTCGGTGAGGTCGCACCCCCACACCGTGGCCGCCTCCGTCCCGGTGTTGAGCGTGACGTGGATGAGCACCTCGTCGCCGCGCATGTAGTCACTGAGCCGGGCGAGCCCGGCGTCGTCCACCCGCGAGGGGTACACCTCCTGGGTGCCGAACCTGATGACGACCCTCTCCTGGTCGATGTCGCCGTACTGGCTGCACTTTCCCACTGCCATGGCCACGCGTCCCCAGTTCGGGTCTGCGCCGTGCACGGCGGTCTTCACGAGCGGCGAGTTCACGATGGCCTTCGCGACCGTCTTGGCCTGTGCCGCGTCGCGTGCCCCGTCCACGGTGACCTCGATGAGGGTCTCGGCGCCCTCGCCGTCCCGGGCGATCTGCCTGGTGAGGTCGAGCAGCACCGAGTGCAGGGCCCGCCCGAACGCGCCGTTGTCCACCGGACCAGCCGCACCGCTCGCGAGCACAACTGCGGTGTCGCTGGTGCTCGTGTCCGTGTCCACCGAGACGCAGTTGAGGGTTGTGCCGACCGCGCGGCGGAAGTGCGCGTCCAGTTCGGCCGCGGTCACGGCTGCATCGGTGAACACGAGGGCGATCATCGTGGCCATGTCCGGCTCGATCATGCCGACGCCCTTCGCCACGCCGACCACGCGCGCGGCGGAACCCTCGACGGCGGCCTCGCTGATCTTGTGGACAGTGTCCGTGGTCATGATCCCGCGCGCGACCTCCTCGGCGTCCGTGCCGGGCAGCGGCGACGGGACTGCCGCGACACCGGCGCGGATGCGGTCCATCGGGTACTGGCGGCCGATGACTCCTGTGGATGCGACCAGCACCTCCCGGGCGCTGATGCCGAGCCTCCCGGCCACGCCCGCCGCCAGCTCGCGCGCGTTCGCCATGCCCTCCTCGCCCGTGGCGACGTTCGCGTTCTTCGACACGACCACCACGGCGCGGTTGGCACCGTCCAGGTGCCCGCGCGAGAGCACAACGGAGGGCCCGGCGAACCTGCTCTGCGTGAACACGGCCGCCGACACGGTGCCGGGGTCACCGAGGACCACGGTGAAGTCCTGCGACCCGTCCTTCACGCCGACGTTCGTCACGTGGGCGGAGAACCCATTCGGAAGGCGTACGGTCACGTGCACAGTCTGTCACCCCGCCGGTGCCGGCGTTCGCTTACGCTCTCC
>CAYXRQ010000271.1:0-2408 GCA_964466765.1 uncultured Bifidobacterium sp.
GAACCCCACGCGCTCCGAGGTGAGCAGTTCCTCCACCTCGCGCGCACGCCGCACGAAGCCTGCCTCCATCGACTGCAGCAGGGTGAAGAACTCGGCGACGTCGCCGAGGAACTGCGCGCCGAGGAGACGGTCGGCAATCTGCAGGAACGGCCGCGACGCCAGCGAGAGCACGCGCGACCTGTACGGGAGAGTCAGCCACTGCAGGAGGCGCCCCCCGAAGAACTCGCGCATGCGCCGCGGGGCGTCGAGCAGGTCAAGGGCGTTGCGCGACGGCGGCGTGTCGATGACCACCAGGTCGAGGTCGATCCGCTGCGAGAGCTCGTTGACCTGCTCCATCGCGATGTAGTCGTGGCTGTTGACGAAGCGGGAGGTGATGTTGTCGTACAGCGGGTTGCGCAGCACGCGCTCTGCGGTCGCCGCGTCGCGGGCGTGTCGACGGATCAGGGAGTCCCAGCCCGCCTTCGTGTCGAGCATCGAGACGTGCAGGGTGCCGGTGCCGCCGCACTCCACCTGCACCGGTTCGTGGCCGATGTCGCCGGCGCCGAGGGCCTGGGCCAGACGACGGGCAGGGTCCACGGTGACGACCAGGACCCGCGACCCGGCGCGCGCGGCGGCAAGCCCGATCGCGGCGGACGTGGTGGTCTTGCCCACCCCGCCGCTGCCGCAGACGACCGTGACGCGCGGGCTCACGGCAGGTCACCGCCCACGAGCGCGGCGAGCGCGGCGGCGGATGCATCGTGCAGTGGCACACGCACCAGCGGCACGTCCGGCACCGACGTGACGAGATCCGCGAGACATGCCTCCTGGGCGCGGCTGCGGTCGGCGGCGGCCGCGGCCGACCGGGCATGTTCCGGGCACCGCCCGGAGAACCACGGGTCGGCTGCGAGCACTGACGCCCCTTCGCCCACACCCGGCTCCAGTGCGTTCGCCACGATGCACGCGATGTCGGTGCGGGTCTCCTCACGCAGCCGCGAGACAAGCGACACGGTCTCGGTGACGGGCAGTTCCTCCGCGGTGGTGACGACCACGACCCCCGTGCGCACCGGGTCGTCGAGGATGTCGAGCATCCACGACGTCTGGTCGCGCAACGGGCCGCGCGGGACGAGCGACTTGATGGTGCGCGGCGAGGAGATCTGCGCCACCACGTGCCCGGATGCCTCGGCGTCCACGACCACGAGGTCGTAGTGCCCCTCCCGCACCTCCCAGCACACCTTGCCGACGGCGAGCACCTCGCGCACGCCCGGCGCGGCATCGGCGACGAAGTCGAAGGTGGCGGCCAGCGGGCCGAGGCGCGTCACGAAGGGGATGCGCAGGTGGATCCGCAGGTACTCGCGCAGCGAGTTCTCGGTGTCCATCGACATGACCCACAGGTTCTCCCCTGCAGCGACGGGTTCGTACCCCGCAGGGGCCATGCCGAGCATCGCGGCAACGGATCCCTTCGCGTCCATCTCCACGAGAAGCGTCCGCTTGCCCTCGCGGGCCGCGCGCAGTGCCGCCGCGCAGGCCACAGTGGACTTGCCGGTCCCCCCCTTGCCGGTGACGAAGAGGAGGCGGCGCTGAGTGAGTGGGGCCAGGTCAGCCGCCGAAGCCGATGCGCGGCCCTGAGTCCGCGGTGCCGATCTCCACGAAGGAGATGCGGGCGGTCGGCACGGCCACGTCGCGGCCCTTCTTGTCGGTCAGCCACAGCGTGGTGGTCTTGCCCGCGAGCGCGTCGTCGATGGCCGTCTTCAGTGCGTCGCGTGACATGACGGACTCGTCCACCTCGACGGTGAGTTCCCGTGCTGACTGGTTGATGCCGATGCGAATGTCCACTTGTGTCTGCGTCCTTCTCGTGTGCCGGAACTTTCCTGCTGGTACGTGTCGCGCCGCGTGCGGTGCGCCGCTCCCACGGTACAGGGTCAGAGAACCTTCAGGCCCTTGCTGAAGATCCTCTTCGGGCGCATCTCCTCGACCTTCGCGGCGAGCATGTGGAAAGCGGCCCCCGCCTCCGAGTCCGGTGCGACCGCGGCGATCGGGCGTCCGTCGTCGCCGCCCTCGCGCAGCTCGGGCACGAGCGGTATCTGCGCGAGCAACGGCACGCCGAGCTCCTCGGCCAGCTCCTGACCGCCGCCGGCACCGAACAGCTCGTAGCGCTTGCCGTCGTCGCCGGTGAACCACGACATGTTCTCGATGACGCCGCGCACGGGCAGGTTCACCTTCTTCGCCATCGCGGCGGACAGGCGCGCCACCTTCTGTGCAGCCGGCTGCGGCGTGGTCACCACGATGACCTCCGCCTTCGGCAGGTACTGGCTGAGTGAGAGAGCGATGTCACCGGTGCCGGGGGGCATGTCGATGAGGAGGTAGTCGGGCTCGTCCCAGAAGACGTCGGTGAGGAACTGCTCGAGCGCCTTGTGCAGCATCGGCCCGCG
>CAYXRQ010000272.1:0-2386 GCA_964466765.1 uncultured Bifidobacterium sp.
CGTCGGCGCCCCGCCGGCCGGAAAATTAGGCGTCAACGAGACGATCTCGCCCGTCATCATCAGCGTCAACTGGCTGGCGCTGCGGTAGCCGATATACAACTCAAGCTGCGCGCCGGGGTCGAACGAGGCGCCCAGGCGCATGAGGTAGCGGATGGCCGTGGGTGCCTCGTTCACGAGGGTGCGGACGGCGTTCTCGTCGCACAGCCCCGCACCTGCGGCGAGAGTGTCCTCCACATGGTTCTCGATCGAGTCGTTCGGGTCGAGCACGGCCGCGAGCCCGCCCTGCGCCCAGCCGGTGCTGCCGGCGTCGAGGGTGTCCTTGGTGATGAGCAGGACGTCGCGCACGGGCCGCGCCGCGAGCGCCGCCGAGAGCCCCGCGGCACCGCTGCCGAGCACCACCACGTCGGTCTCCACCGACCACGTGGGCTCCGGTGCGGCGAGCCGCGAGGGGATGCCCCTACTCGCCGACACGGGAGGGCGTGCCGATCGCGATCATCCGCTCCACGGATGCCCGGGCCCTGTCCGCGACGTCGCGCGGCACGTCGACGACGTCGTTGCCGGTGCGCAGGGCGTTCTCGAGCTTTTCCGGTGTGATCATCTTCATGTACTTGCAGACGGCGGCGCGGTTGACCGGCTGGAAGTCGGTGGTCACGTTCACCTTGCGCAGCTGGTGGAGCATGCCGGTCTCGGTGGCCACCAGCACCTTGCGTGCCTTCGTCTCGCGGGCGGCGTCCAGCATCCCCCCGGTGGAGAGGATCCTGGTGCGCTCCCTCGGCACGACGCCCTCGGAGGCGAGGTACATGGCGCTGGTCGCGCAGCCGCATTCCGGGTGCACGAACAGTTCGGCGTCGGGCTCCGATGCGACCATCGCCTTCAGGTCTCCGCCGTTGATGCCGGCGTGCACGTGGCACTCGCCCATCCAGATGTGCATGTTGTCCCGGCCGGTCACGCGCTGCACGTGCGCACCGAGGAACTGGTCCGGGCAGAAGAGGATCTCCCGGTCCCGCGGGACAGAGGCCACGACGTCAACGGCGTTCGAGCTGGTGCAGCAGATGTCGGTCTCGGCCTTCACGGCCGCGGTGGTGTTCACGTAGCTGACCACGACGGCACCGGGGTGCTCGGCCTTCCACGCGCGCAGCTGGTCCGCGGTGATGGTGTCGGCGAGGGAGCACCCTGCGCGCTCGTCGGGGATGATGACGGTCTTGGCGGGGCTGAGGATCTTGGCGGTCTCGGCCATGAAGTGGACGCCGCAGAAGACGATCGTGGACTGCGGGACGCTCGCCGCGATGCGCGACAGTGCGAGCGAGTCACCCACGTGGTGGGCGACGTCCTGGATCTCGGGCACCTGGTAGTTGTGCGCGAGGATCACGGCGTCCTTCTCTGCGGCCAGTGCGCGCACGCGCTCGGCCCACTGCGGGTCGGGGGTTGTCACGACTGTCAGGCTAAGGCAGGCCCCGTCACTTTGCGCACTTGTGAACGGATGCACGTGGCGTCACGACGCACGTCACAGGGTCCGTTGCCGCGTCGGGTCAGACGGCGACACTGCCCGCGGGCGGGTCGAACCAGAAACGCTCGATCGCCTCGGCGAGCGAACCCGTGGCTGAGCCCGGGTCCGTGACGACGTCGTCTGGTTCGTCCGCGAAACGGAGCACGCTCGCCACGCCGCTGTTGGCGACGAGGACGACGAGCCTCACCCTGCGCCGCTGTTCGTGCTCGCTGGGCGCGCCGCGCACCTCGCCGTTCTCGTCGAGCGGTGCCGCCCACCCGGTGGTCACGATCGCCGCGGCGTCGAACATGCGGGCGAGACCGCTGGTGGGCGACTCGAGCAGCGCGTACACGTCGGGGTGCTGGGCGAGCAGGCACGGCGCGGGGACGGACTCCACCGCGTCGCCGGTGTTGATGCCGTACAGGCGCGCGCCGGGGAGCTCGAAGGAGTCGATCATGCCGTGGAGGACGGATTCCGCGTGCACGGCCATCGCCATGACGCCGTGCTCGGAGGGATGCTGCCGGGGTGGGTGCTGTGTCATGGCGGCAATGTGTGACGCGCCGCATGCCGCACGGCGGGGCACGTGGTCAGCGCGAGAGTTCCCGCGCCACTCGGGCCACGGCCGCGCCGTGACGGCGCCCGGGGGTCTGCCCCATCCGCTCGAGCGGGCCACTCAGGCTGACCGCCGCGATCACGTTCCCCTCGGCATCTTTCACCGGCGCACTCACCGAAGCGACGCCCTTCTCGCGCTCCTCGCTGGACTCGATCCAGCCACCCTGCGAGGTCTTCTGCCCCGAGAGCACGCGCCCCGCCGAGCCGCGCGACAGCGGCAGCAATGCACCGACCGGGACGATCCAGCGCAGGCCGTGGGTGGACTCGAAGGACGCGATGCACCGCCGG
>CAYXRQ010000273.1:0-2363 GCA_964466765.1 uncultured Bifidobacterium sp.
CAAGCGCTCCTGGAAGTCGCGCAGGCCGGTCGGGCCGTGCATCGCCGCGGTGATCGCAACGATGCGCTCGTCGTGCTCGGCCGCCTTGATGAGCGCTTCGCTGAACCCCTGGGTGTGCCCGGTGGGCCCGCTGCCGGTGGGTCCGGTGGCCGGGTTGAACGTGGGGGTGTCGTGGAGGTGCTTCTCGTCGTCGTCCTCGGCGAAGGAATAGCCGCGGCCCTTTTGGGTGAGCACGTGCACCACGATCGGCCCGGTGTCGCCGCGCTCGATCGCCGAGCGGAACGCGTGCTCCAGTTCCTCGATGTCGTGGCCATCAATGGGTCCGATGTAACGCACGCCGAGCGCCTCGAAGAACGCCGGCGGCTGCAGGAACTCGCGCACGGCCGCCTTGAACGCCTCTGCCGCCTGCTCCGCCTGCCGCCCGACGACCGGGAGGTCGCGCAGGAAGGACTCCAGCCTGCGCTGGCGGCGCACGTACACCGGGTTCATGCGGATGTTGGTGAGCCCGCGGGAGAGCTTCTCTGTCGCCTTGCCGACCGTGGTGAGGTTCGAGATGGTCGGGGCGTAGCTGCGGCCGTTGTCGTTCAGCACGATGATGACCCGCTGGTTGCCGTGGCCCAGGTTGTTGAGTGCCTCGTACGCCATGCCGCCCGTCATGGAGCCGTCACCGATCACGGCCACGATGTGGCGGTGATCGGAGGTGCCGCGGGTCTCCAGGTCACGATCGCGCGCCACGGCCAGACCGTGCGCGTAACTGAGCACCGTGGAGGCGTGGCTGTTCTCGATGAAGTCGTGCCGGCTCTCCTCGCGGTTGGGGTAGCCGCTTATCCCCTCGGACTGGCGCAGGCGCGAGAAGCCCTCCTGGCGGCCGGTGACGATCTTGTGCACGTAGGCCTGGTGGCCGGTGTCCCACAGGATCGGGTCCTGCGGGCTCTCGAACACGCGGTGGAGGGCGATGCTCAGCTCGACCACCCCGAGGTTCGACCCCAGGTGACCACCCGTGTTGCTGACCGCGTTCACGATGAACTCGCGGATCTCGGCCGCCAGGTCGTCCAGTTGCTCCGCAGGGAGGGCCCGCAGGTCTGCGGGGTCCTGGATGCGGGGGAGCAACGCCATAGCGGTGTTCACGCTATCCCCGCAGGGGTATGGGGGTCCCATGCCTCGGTGTGACGGGGGTTTCCCCCGCCCCGGAGCCTCGTGCCGGGCATTGATTGCCGCAGCCCCGCCCACCGTGCACACTTTCGGGCACTACCTGGCGAGGAGGAACTGGTGGGGCTTCGTTCAGACGGGCCCCACCAGTGTGCCAAGAAAGTCTTTGCCGGAACCGACCCCGCAAGTCACTCACTCCACCCGCAGATGCAGGTGTGGTGTAGTGGCAACATCTCCTCCTCGCCAGTTGGAAGTCACGGGTTCGATTCCCGTCACCTGCTCCGCACAAACCAGCGGCGGTGCTCGTGCACGGCCAGCCCGCACTGGCGACGCGGGCGTACGCCGAGTGGTCAGGGGCGTCCGGGGTGACCCGGCGCCCCTGTTCGGTGTCAGTATCGCGGAATGGCTCAGGACATCTTCGATCTCACCGGCAAGGTCTCACTCGTCACCGGCGGCAACGGCGGCATCGGCCTGGGGATGGCACTCGGGCTCGCCGGCCGCGGCAGCGACATCGTGATCTGGGGGACGAACCCTGCCAAGAACGCGTCTGCCCGCGCCGAACTGGAGGCATTCGGTGTCCGCGTGCTCGACATCATCTGCGACGTCGGGGACCGGGCCGCGGTGGAGGCTGCAATGGACGAGTCAGTCGCGGCGATGGGCCGGGTGGACGCAGTGTTCGTGAACGCCGGCGTCGGCGGGCAGGCACCGTCCTTCGTGGGGATGACGAACGAGGAGTGGGAGCGTGTCATGCGCGTGAACCTGGACGGCGCGTTCCACACCGCGCAGGCGGCCGTGCGCCACATGGTCTCGCGAGAGGGCGGGGGTTCCGTCGTGTTCACGACCTCCGGCAGCGCGTACTACGGCCAGCAGCGCGGCCAGCACTACGGGGCGTCGAAGGCCGGCGTGATCTCCATGATGAAGGCAATCGCGGTGGAGCATGCCCGCCACGGCATCCGCTGCAACGCGGTACTGCCGGGCTGGATCGAGAGTGACATGACCGCCGGCGCACTCTCGTGGGACAAGTTCGTGGAGAAGGTGCTGCCGCGGGTGCCACTGCGCCGCTGGGGGACGAAGGAGGACTTCAGCGGCATCGCCGCGTACCTGGCCTCCGACGCGTCGCGCTACCACACGGGCGACGTGATCACGATTGACGGTGGCTACCACTCGTTCTGAGGCTCCCTGACCACCCGTTCGACCGGGCGGCGTGATTCGTA
>CAYXRQ010000274.1:0-2351 GCA_964466765.1 uncultured Bifidobacterium sp.
ACTGAGCTACCCCGGAATGGGCCGAAGAGCAGGCTACCAGCGGCGGGCTCGCCCACCCACATCCGCCGGGCGTCAGTCGTCGTCGAGGAAACTGCGCAGGCGCTGGCTGTTGTTCGGGTGGCGCATGCGGGCGAGAGTCTTCTGCTCGATCTGGCGGATCCGCTCGCGCGTGACACCCTCCTGCTTCGCGACCTCGTCCAGTGTCTGGGGCTCCCCCGAACTGATGCCGAACCTCTTGTCGAGGATGCGGCGGTCGCGCTCCGGGAGGTTGTGGAGCTCGTTCGCGATGGCGGCGATGAGGTGCTTGCGCTGCGTGATGTCGACCGGGGAGTCAGGATCGTCCTTGTCGAAGACCCGCTCCGCCCACGTGGAGGAGTCCTCGTCGGAACTGATCGGCTCGTCGAGGCTGATGGAGACCGACGCGATCTGCTTCAGTTCCTCGATCCTGTCGACAGCGATGAGCGTTCGCTCCGAGAGCTCCTCGAAGGTGGGCTCGCGCTCCAGTTCCATCGTGAGGTCGCGTTCCGCCTTGGTCATGCGGTTGATCAGCTCCACCACGTGGCTGGGCACGCGGATGGTGCGGCCCTGGTCCGCCATGGCGCGCATCATGGCCTGGCGGATCCACCAGGTGGCGTAGGTGGAGAACTTGAAACCCTTCTCCCAGTCGTACTTCTCGGCGGCCCTCATGAGCCCGATGTTGCCCTCCTGGATGAGGTCGGCGAGCGGCAGCTCGCGGCCGTCGTACCGGCGCGCGATGGACACGACGAGACGGAGGTTCGCCTTGACGAGGTGCTCGAGCGCCTCGTCGCCGGCACGGATCACGGAGCGCAGCTCGTGCCGCTCGGCGCCGGCGACCCGCTCACCGGAGTCCATCTTGCGACGGGCCTCCTGCATGTCACGGATTGCCTTGCCGAGCCTGCGCTCGTCATCCGCGGTGAGCAGGTCGACCTGCCCGATCTCATGGAGGTACATGCGCACTGCATCCCCGGCCTCGGGTCCTGTCCCCTTCTGGACCGTGCGCGGCGTGGACGTTGTCGGTCGCTTCGGGGCCGCCCGGCCATCCCCGTCGGGGCGGTCGATCGGCCCGGAGATGTCGGCCTCGACACGGGCGATGGTGATGTCGGATTGCTTCAGCACAGTCTCCGTCTGACGCAGGAGATCCTCGGAGAGTTCCGCGTGACGAAGGACGTGGGCGACGTTGTTGGCGTCCACCTCTCCAGTCTCGTTGCGCGAGGCGAGCAGCGCCGCCCACTCGGCCGGATCCACGGAGGGGTGCGGGGGCTGCGGCCTCGGGCCGCTCATGCCGATGCACCCGCCCTGTCGGTGAGCCACTGCAGGAGGACCACGGCGGCCTGGGCAGCGCGCTCGGGCCGCGACATCTCCGCAAGCGCGACACGTGCCGCCTGGTCCTGGCGGAGTTCCTCGGGGTCGGTGATGTGGACACGGCGGGCGAGCTCGCGGCGCGCCGCCGCGGCGATGAGCGTGCGCGCCTCGGTGAGGGCGTCGGCCTCCGCGTCGTGCACGGCGGCCCGCTCGATGATGTCGACCGCCTCGCCCTCCACGAGAGAGAGTGCGCGGTGGACGTCGCCCTCGGCCTCCGCGAGTGCGCGGAACGCATCGCGGTGGGCCGGTTCGACGAAGAGATCCTCGATGAGCCACGGGGCGATCGCGTCCCAGTCGTGGATGAGGAGTGCGAGGGCGACGAATCCTGCGCCGTCGGGCGCCTGGCGCACGGGAGCGGCGACGGTGGCCGGCCTTCCCCTGCCGCGCTCGGCGATGCGCATGAGCTCTGCCTGTGAGACGCCGGTCTGCACGGCGACCTCGCTCGCGTACAGGCGGCGGACGTTGACGTCGGGATGCTCGTTGACGAGGTTCATCGCCAGCTCTGCCGTGCGGGCCCGGGACTCGGGCGTGCGGACGGGGTTGGCCTGGTACAGGCGCTTCAGCCTGAACCCGAGGAACGGCATGGCACCGTCGACGGCGGCCTGGAGACTGGCGGGGTCCGAGTTTGCGAGGTCACCGGGGTCCTTGCCCTCCGGGAACTGTGCGACAGAGACCGTGACGTCGTACTTCTTCTCCCACTCGTAGAACTTCTCGGCCGCCCCCTGGCCGGCGCTGTCGGCGTCGAACGCGAGAACGACGTTGCGCGCGTACCGCTTCATCAGCTTCACGTGCTCCTCGGTGAGCGCGGTTCCGCACGTGGCGATCGCCGTGGTCACCCCGCTGCGGTGGAAGCCGATGACGTCGGTGTACCCCTCGCAGACGACGACCTGGTCGCGCTTCACGGCGTCGGACTTGGCCCAGTTGAGGCCGTAGAGCGTGCGCGACTTCGTGTACACCGGGGTCTCGGT
>CAYXRQ010000275.1:0-2326 GCA_964466765.1 uncultured Bifidobacterium sp.
GCGGCGCTCTTCGTCTTCGTCCTGAGCATCGGTCCGCTGCCGGGCGTCCTCGCGATCGCCATCCACTCGATCGGCATGATCGGCAAGCTCTTTGCCGACGCAATCGAGCAGGCCCAGCCGACCCCCAAAGAGGCCGTGCTGTCCGTGGGCGCCCGCAGGTTCCAGACCACCGTCTCGTCCATCCTCCCGCAGGCACTCCCATCAATGATTGCGACAGCCATGTACCGCCTCGAGATCAACATCCGTGCCTCCAGTGTGCTCGGGTTAGTGGGTGCGGGTGGGATCGGCTTCGTCATCCAGGGCGCCCTGCGCTCGCTCGACTACCAGGCCGCCCTCGCAGCGGTCTCCATGGTGTTCGTGCTCGTGACGATGATTGAGCTCCTCTCCTCGCGCGTGCGCCAGTCGCTGCTGGGGGAGAACACCAACATTCTCGCCGTGCGCCAGGAGTCGGCATGGTCGCGCCGAATGGTCATGCGCGACGCTGCCCTCAATCGCGGTGCCGCCGAAGGGAAACAGCTGTCCCCACCGTGGACGAGTGAGCGCCTCCTGCGCAGCGGGTCGGCAGGCATCGCCGCCATCTTCATTGTCGTGGCATTCATTCTCGTGGACATGCCGCTCCTTGGTGCGCTCCCGAAGTACCCGGACCTCATCCGCGTGCTGGGGGATCTCTTCCCGCCGGACTTCAGCACCGCCCGCGACGAACTCGTCAAGGGCATGCGGGAGTCGGTGCAGATTGCCTTCGTGGCCACGGGGCTGGGTCTCTTCATTTCCTTCCCTCTCGCCGTGCTCGCCTCGCGCAACATTGTCGTGCGCCGTGCTGTGGTGCTCGGCACCAGGATCGTCCTGCTGCTCCTGCGCGGCATCCCCGAACTCATCGTTGCCGTCATTTTCGTGAGCGCCATGGGTCTTGGGCCGGTGCCCGGCACCCTCGCCCTCACCATTGTCACCGCGACCTTCGCCGCGAAGTTGTTCGCCGACGCACTCGAGGAAGTGGACCCGAGCCCGCGTGAGGCACTCATCGCCGTGGGCGCCTCGCGCAAGCAGGAGTTCGTCTCCGCCGTCCTCCCGCAGGCTCTCCCCGCCATCCTCGGCCAGGTTCTCTATGTCCTCGACGTCAACCTGCGCTCGTCCACCGTGCTCGGCATTGTCGGTGGTGGTGGAATCGGCTTCCTGCTGCTCGGGTCCATGAGGGTGCTCGAGTACGAGACAACCGGCGCAATCGTCATCTCGATTTTCGTCATCGTGTACGCAATCGAGCTGGTCGGCAGTCTGGTGCGCCGGCTGCTGCGCTAGTTCCGCTGGGTCGCCAGAAGTGGTGATTCGTCCCCGTCAAGGGTTGACGGGGCGGTCCGCCAGCGCGGCGATGCTCGACGGCAGCGTGGCACCGCTGTCCGGCGCAGTGACGGGGGAACCCCACGCCGACACCAGCGGGATCTCGCCGCACCAGTGCGCGGCACCTGCGTCAACGTCGTCATTGACCGGCGGGCCAGTGCGGATCTTCGCCGACATCTCGTCCAGCGGGAGCGCGATGATGCGCGTGGCGCGCAGCTCCGAGTCCGACGGCGGCCGCAGGTGCTCCCAGTTCTCCACGATGTGGTCCGTGATGATGCGCAGTGCCTCCAGCCGCTCGGCCCCGTCGGTCACCATCCGCGGCGTTCCGCGCACCACCACGCTGCGGTAGTTCATGGTGTTGTTGAAGGAGGTCTTCGCGATCACCAGCCCGTCGAGCAGGGTGACGGTCGCGCACACACCGTTGCCGCCCGCTTTCAGCAGCGAGTTCGCGAGCGCGCCGTGCAGGTACATCACGTCCTCGGTCACGCCGTAGGCCATCGGCAGCACCAGCGGACCCTCGTCCGTGTCCACGCCGACGTGCGCGATCTGTCCCGCCCGCAGGACCGCGAGGATCTCGGACTTCCCGTACTCCGCGTGGCTTGCCCCGCGGCGCACGGTGGTCCGCGGGCTCATCGGCTGAGCGGTCATCTCAGATCTCCCTCGTCACGATGTGGTGCGGCATGCCCGTGGGCTCGTCCATGAAACCGTCGCCTGTCACGGCAAACCCCCTGCGCTCGTAGAAGTAGAGCGCGGAGTCCCGGGCACGGGCCCAGACGAGCCGCGCCCCCAGGCCGTGGGCATGGGTGATGCCGTGCTCGATCAGCGCGGCCCCGAGACCGCTGCCCTGCAGGGTGTCGTCCACGGCCATGCCCTTCAACTGCACTGCGGGCACGCCCGGCACCTCGGGGCACTCCTTCGTGAACCACGTGGAGGTGGCGATCACGTCGCCGTCGCGCACGATGCCGAAGTGGACGGCGTCGGGGTAGGAGTCCTC
>CAYXRQ010000276.1:0-2325 GCA_964466765.1 uncultured Bifidobacterium sp.
ACCGCCGCGACATGCAGTTCCTCTACAAGGACGGCGACGACTACGTCTTCATGGACACCGAGTCCTACGACCAGACCACCGTGCGTCCCGCCGCGCTCGGTGACGCGGCCGACTACCTCATCGAGTCCGCGGTGGCGATCATCGCCACGTACCAGGGCGAGATCGTGTCCGTCGAGATCCCCGCCTCGGCCGAGCTCACCATCGCCGAGACCGAGCCCGGCGTGCAGGGTGACCGCGTGAGCGGCGCGCGCAAGCCGGCCACGCTCGAGACCGGCAAGGTGATCCAGGTGCCGCTCTTCGTCAACCCCGGCGACAAGGTCAAGGTCGACACCCGCACCGGCGACTACATCACCCGCGTCTGATGGCCACGGGCAACGGCACCCCGCGCCGCCGCGACGCCCGCACCGAGGCGCGCGAGCAGGCCGTGATGCTCCTCTACGAGGCCGAGCAGAGGTCCGTGCCCGTCGCGGTCCTGCTGGAGGAGAGGACGATCGTCTCGGGGGAACTGACGTCCCTCCTCGTCGACGGCGTCGAGACCGCGATGGACTCGCTGAATGCGACCATCGCGCGCCATTCCAAGGGCTGGACGATCGAGCGGATGCCGGTCCTCGACAGGGCGATCCTCCGGATGGGCATCTTCGAGCTCACATCCCGCGATGACGTCCCCACTGCCGTCGTCATCGATGAGGCAGTCGAGCTCGCCAAGCGGTTCTCCACCGACGACTCCGGGCGCTTC
Source organism: uncultured Bifidobacterium sp. (assembly GCA_964466765.1). GTDB lineage: Bacteria > Actinomycetota > Acidimicrobiia > Acidimicrobiales > Ilumatobacteraceae > UBA2093. The sequence continues at coordinate 737 of CAYXRQ010000276.1, forward strand.
GTCAACGGCGTGCTCGCCGCCGTGGCACGCGAGGCCCGTCCCCAGGGGTCGTGACCGGGCAGTGAGCACCCGCGTCCGGTTGCGTGCGCCGCGGGCATCGACCGTGGTGATGGTCGTTCTCGTGGCTCTCCATGCGCTGTGGGCGACACGCCTCCAGTGGGACATCCACCGGGGCCTCGGGACCTCCTCGTACGACGTCGGTCTCTACGACCAGGGGGCCTGGTTGCTGTCGAGGTTCAAGGCACCGTTCGTGACCTTGATGGGCAGGAACCTCCTCGGGGACCACGCGTCCCTCGTCATGTTCCTCGTGGTGCCGTTCTACTGGTTCGTCCCCGGGACCGAGACGCTGCTCGCCATCCAGTCGGTGGTCGTCGCCGCCGGCGCTCTCCCTCTCTACTTCCTCGCCCGCCGGCGCCTCGGCGGGCAGGTGATGCCGGTCGTCATCGGGGCGACGTGGCTCCTCAACCCCGCGGTCAACGGCACCAACCTCGAGAACTTCCACCCTGACTCCTTCCTGGGGTTGTTCCTGCCCGTCGCCCTCTACGCGATGCTGGAGCGGCGGTGGCACCTGTACTGGGTGGCCGTGGTGCTGTGCATGACGGTGAAGGAGGATGTGTCCCTCGTCCTCGTCCCGTTGGGGTTGGTCATGATGCTGCGCGGGGAACGGCGCAGGGGAGTGGTCACGGCGGTCGCCGCCGTGGGGGCGTCGCTCGCCGGGATGTTCCTGCTGATGAGGTCGTTGATCGGCGTCCCGACACGCAACGCCTGGCGCATCCCGTTCGGGGGCGTCGGGGGGTTCCTGAAGGAGTCCGTCACCAACCCGGGGAACGTGCTGTCGTACCTGTCGGGCGAGGGCCGTCTGTTCTACCTCTGGCAGATGTTCGTGCCGTTCGGCCCCGTCTTCCTCCTGGCCCCGGAGGTCGCCGCCGTCAGTGTGCTCGTGCTCACGGGGAACATCGTCAGCAACTTCTGGTACCAGTTCCACATCGGGTACCACTACTCCCTGGTGGCCGTGCCCGCGATCGCGTTCGCGACCGTCGTCGGGGCGGCCCGGCTCCACCGTGACTCCCGTCCGCTCGCGGTCACCGTGGTCGCTCTGTGCTCGCTCGTGTCGGGCCTGATGTGGACGGCCCTGCCCGGGGCGCGCAACGAGATCGCACATTGGCCGGCATCACATCCGGTCGCGGTCTCCGCGAGGGAGATCATCAAGGAGGTGCCCGACGACGCGGCGGTGGCGGTGTTCCACTCGCTCGCACCCCACATGGCCCACCGTGTCCACGTGTACCAGTTCCCGAACCCTTTCAGGGTGGTGCTCTACGGCACGGACGTGAGTCTCGAGGGGACGAGGGACCCGCGAGCGGACATCGTGGAGTGGGTCGTGCTGCCGCTCTCGATGGACGAGGACATGAGGAGGGACTGGGCAGCCGTCGCCGGGGACTTCCGGACGGTGGCGCGAAACGACCACTGGGCAGTGTTCCGGCGCATCAGCCCGCCCGCGGCCCCCTGACCCGCCCCGTGTGCGCCCCTGCCGACCGGTCGGTGGCGCGGGCCCTGCCCGGGGTGTAGAGTCACCCCGACCGTCAAACGGG
>CAYXRQ010000277.1:0-2324 GCA_964466765.1 uncultured Bifidobacterium sp.
GTTGTAACCGAACGGCGAGGCCGCCGCCCACGGGAAGACGCCGAAGTTGTTGTTGTAGTCCAACTGCGCCTTGCCCGGGTAGGTGTCGAACAGGTTGCGCGCGCCGAGCGCCAGATCCACGCCCGCGACCTTGTAACCCGCCTCGACGTCCACCAGCGTGCGGGCGGGATAGGTCTCGACGTAGCCCACGGTGGCGGCCGGCTGCGCCGATGCGAATCCACCGTAGTACTGCACGCGCGCCAAGCCGCGGGCCGGGCCCTGCGTGTACTCGGTCGTGAACGTGGCACGCCAGTCGGGACGCTCGCGCGTGATCGCCACGGTCATCACCTCATCGAGCAACCCCGTCTCCGTGGAGCCTGCGTCCGCGAGCACTTTGGGCAGGCCGTCCATGCGAGTGATCTTGTTCTTGCCGTAGTTCACGGCCGCGTTGAACGTCACGGCTCGATCGTCGGTCAAGTTCACACGCATGTCCGCCGTGACGTCGAGCCCCAGGGTCTCGGTGTCAATGCCGTTGTTGAAGTACTGCACGCCGCCCACGCCCGTGATGCCTGCGGCCGCGAGCAGCCCCAGCGAAACCGCGTCGTCATAGGTCGCACCCAGCACGACGCGATCCTGGATTCGGATGAAATACGCGTCTCCCGTGAGCGTCAGGTTCTCCACCGGCGTCACCGCGGCGCCCGCCGACAGGTTGAGCGACTTCTCAGGCTTGAGATCCTGCGCCCCGAGTGCGCGTGCGGCCGCGCTGTTCACCGGGAAGACGCCCACTTCCTCGGGCACGCCACCGATCACGTTCGTGACGACCTTGGAGAAGTGGATCTGGCTCAGGCCCGGGGCGCGGAAGCCGGTGCTGGCCGCACCGCGGAACACGACCTGCGGCAGGAGCTGATAGCGCATGGCGAGCTTGCCGGTGACCAGCGAACCGAAGTCGCTGTAGTTCTCGAACCGTGCGGCTGCATTGACGAGCCAGGGCTCGGTCAGGTTCGTCTCCAGGTCCATGTAGCCGCCGATGTTGTGGCGGTTCGCATCCACCTCGTCCTGCGGCGAGAAGCCGGGGAACACCTGCGAGCCACCGACCGCGTCACCGCCGGTCTGGTCGGGGGCGCCGCCGTCGATCCACGACGCCGTCTCGCCGCGCACGATCTGCCAGCGCTCACGACGGAACGCGGCGCCGAGCGCCACGTTGACCGGGGCCGGCATGCCGAGTTCGAATTCGCGCGCACCGTCCACGGTGACGTTGAGTTCGTCACGGTTGAGATGACCCGCATCGAACGAGGTCTGGTTGGGCATCGGACCGTCGTCGGCCGTGCCGGGGATGCCGTCGGGGCCGGGCCACGGGTTCGTGAGCGAGCCGCCGAGCGAGGCGTTGAGCGTGTTGCGAAGGTTGTACACGAAGCCGTTGTGGCCGAACGCGGCCCCCGCATTGAGTGCCCAGTCGTTCACCTCGGCCTTCCAGCCGGTCGCGAACGAGACGTCCGTGACCTTGGGCCGGAACTCGGGCAGGAAGCCGACCGGGTAGATGGAATCCCAGTTGCGCGCGCTGCCTGCATAGCGGCGGTAGCCGTTGCCGCTACCCTCGCGGTGACTGAACCCGCCCTGTGCATAGATCTCACTGCGACTGGACAGCGGATAGTGGAACGCCGCCATCGTGAGCAGGTCCTTCTCGAGTCCGTCGCCCCAGTGATGGTTCGGCTGCGGCGCGTCGTTGCGCTTCTGGATGAGTTGGCCATCGGGTCCGATGCTGTCAATGACGCCCACGCTGCCGGTTTCGAAGCTGTCCGGCCAGGCTCGATTCGTCGGCTGGCGATCCAGATACTCGGCAGCGAGCGTCAGGGATCCCTTGCCCAGGCCGATACCCCAGCCTGCGTTCGCATTGAGATTGCGACCGTCACGCGGGTAGTCGGCCGTGAAATGTTCGCCGCCGGTCACGGTGACGAACGGCGCGAACCGACCGCGCCGAAGGACCAAGTTGACGACGCCGGCGATCGCGTCCGATCCGTATTGCGCCGAGGCGCCGTCGCGCAGCATCTCGATGTGGTCGATCGCCGAACCCGGGATGGCGTTCATGTCCACGCCGCTCGATCCCGCGGGCATGCCGTAGGCGAACGTATTGACCACGGCCGTCGGGTGGCGGCGCATGCCGTCCACCAGCACCAGCGTCTGGTCCGGCGACAGGCCGCGCAGCGTGAACGGACGCACGACGTCGTTGGCGTCGGTCACCGTCTGCCGCGGGAAGTTAACGGCCGGCGAAAGCGCCTGGAGCACCTGGCTCGTCTCGGTCGTGCCCTGCCGCAGCAGCACCTCGCGGTTGTACACGTCCACGGGCA
>CAYXRQ010000278.1:0-2314 GCA_964466765.1 uncultured Bifidobacterium sp.
AACCCCACGATGTGGCGCCACAGACCGAAGGTCTGGGCCGCAGCCTCGTTCGAGTCGATGTCGATGAGCGGGCCGTACATCACGGTCGCGATCGCGATTGCGACGGCCTGCTGTGCAGCGAGGCGGGCGACATCCGGCGGCATGCCCTCCACGGCCACGTACCGCTCGGCGAGAGCCTTCATGACCGCCTGGTCGCGCACCACCGGTGTCGCCCCGGTCTCGATGGTCAGCCACATCACCAGGCGCACCGCAAGTTGCACGTTCGGGTCGAATGGCTGGGCGGCGAGAGTCCCCGGTGGCGTCGCTCGGACGGAATCCGAGACCCGCGCAAGAAGCGTCTCGGCGACCCGCTCGAGCAGCGGGCCCTTCCCCCCGAACCAGGTGTGAACGAACCCGTGGTTCACGTCTGCGCGCGCGGCGATCTCCCGGACGCCGACCTCACCGAAAGGGCGCTCCAGCAGGAGCGTGATGGCAGCGTCGACCAGTCGCTGCTCGCCCTCGGCGCGGCTGATGGGGGAGCGTCTCTTCCGTTTTGGAGCCGCCCCGCCGGCCGGTTTCTTTGCTGCTGCCATCCCGCAAACCTAGTTTTCGCTCTTCCATGTGGGCTTCCCCAATGCAGGGAGTCCATGACTGTTCATGCTACATTCCTCGACCGTGAGCACCACGCACCGTTTCTCGTCCCCCCTCCGTATTGTCGTCGCAGCACTCGCCCTGGTTGCACCCTCGCTGGTGACCACCGGTGTCGCCCGCGCAGTCGCCACCACCCACTACGTGGCCGCTTCAGGGTCGGTGGGGGCGAACTCCAGTTGTTCCTCGCCGGGGTACGTCGGTGCCACTCATGCGTCAATCCAGGCGGCGATCAACGCCGCGTCATCTGGTGACACCGTTCGGATTTGTTCGGGGACTTTCGCGGTCTCGACGCGCCTCAACGTTGCGAAATCCCTCACCATCACAGGCAACGGTGCGGCACTCTCGGTCCTCGATGGCGGTGGGACGGTGCAGATCATGATCGTGCAGGACAACAACATCGATGACGGGAACTCCGGTGACGAGATCACGGTCAACATCAACGCCCTTACCTTCCAGAACGGCAACGCACAGCAAGTCGGGTCCCTCGGTGAGTGCGAGGACGGCAACCGGTGCGGCGGCGGGCTGTTCGCAGAAAACGAGTCACGCGTGAATGTGACCGATGTGCACTTCAAGGACAACAGGTCGAATTTCATCGGTGGCGGGTTTGCCCGCTTCCTCAGTGCGAACAACTACCCGAACGTCCCGTCGACGATCAATTCCTCCACGTTCGAGGGCAACACGGCTCTCCTGGACGGCGGGGCCATCGCGACACTCTTCGGGTTCGGGCTCACGATCAACAGGTCGACGTTCCACCAGAACGGACTGGAGAACACCCACATGGCCCGCAGCGCGACTGCCATCATCGCGAACTTCGCGAATGCGACCGTCAATGACTCGACGATCGTCGACCATGAGGCACCTTCCGGCCAGACGGTGCTCTACGGTGACATCACCCTGAACCGCACGCTTGTTGCACAGGTGACAGGCAGCACCACGAGCATCTGCAATGGGTCGCAGACAATGTCCGGTGGGAGGGCGAACCTGGTGACGGATGGTTCCTGCACGGGTGTGACCCAGTCACCGGCCTCGGCGGGTGCGGGTAACTCCGCACGCGTTTCCTATGCGGACCTCAAACTCGGGACGATCGGCTACCACGGTTACGACACACGCACTGTCCCGTTGTTTGCGGGCTCGGCGGCACTCAACTTCTGGACGGGCGGTTCCTGCACCGGCAGTGACCAACGCGGGATCTCCGTTCCCCAGGGATCCTCCTGTGACGTGGGCGCCTACGAGCGCCATGCATCCCAGTCGCTCAACACCCCGACCACGTGGTCGTACGGATCGACCCCGTTGCAGCGCACCGGCGTGACCACATTCCCGGTGACCACTGCATCGACTGACCCCGCGGGCCAGGGTGTCACGTACTCATCGACGACGACCTCCGTGTGCACCGTGAATGCCTCGACGGGCGCGCTCACTGCGGTGTCGACGGGCTCCTGCACCCTCAAGGCATCGGCCCCGACCCACCTGCTGAGGGACGCCGACTCGACGAACCTGACGCTCTCGATTGTCGATGCCCCGGCAACGACGACCACCGTGGCACCCGCGACAACGACGACTGTCGCTGCGCCTTCATCAACGACGTCAACGGCTGTCCCCCCGGCGACCACCACGACAGTTGCGTCGGCGCAGACGACGACGGCACCGGGTGCGACAACCCCCGTCGCCGCTCCGTCGGGGGCGG
>CAYXRQ010000279.1:0-2284 GCA_964466765.1 uncultured Bifidobacterium sp.
GTCAAAGAAGTCGAGCGTGAGGACCGTTGCACCCGGATGGGCGTCCAGCAGTTCCTCGGGACTCACGGGGCGGTCACCCCTTGAGAATTCGCTTGACCGCACGGAGGGCATGGCCGGGGTGCCGCAGTCCCCGCAGCAGCTTCCGCACGGGCCTGCGCACCCCGAGGATGTCGGCGGTGCGGTTGGCAATTGCCTCTACGTCGACCTCCGCCACCGACCTGACGCCCGAGACCCGCGTCTCGGTCGCGTCGTCCGCGGCCTGTGCCGCGACGGAGAGGAGGCCCTTGTTCACCCCGTCCACGGTCTCGCCGAGCCACCGGTCCTGCAGCTGCAGCTTCACGGAGCGGTGCAACGACTCGCCGTCAACGATCGAGTTTGACGAAGCCCTGTCGCTCTCCGGGGTGCGCACGTGGTAGCGGGCAAGGACCCGTGGCTCGAACTCGAAGCCACCCGCCCGGACCGCACGCAGGTTGAACTCCCAGTCACCGAGAACCGGCAACGACTCGTCGAACCATCCGGCTTCGTCCAGCACCGAACGCCTGAACAGCGCAGCAATCGGCGGGAACGTGTTGGCCCCGATCATCCCCCTGAAGGTGAGTCGACCGGGGTTGAGCCAGAAGGACTCCTCTCGCACCGGCCAGACCTTCGAGCCCTTCATTGTCTCGATTACCTTCGTGAGAGAGGTGACCACGGCCGCCCGCTGCGGATGGTCGGCGAGCACCCGTGTCGTGACCGCCAGGAACTCGGGGTGCCACGCGTCATCGTCGTCGTGGATGGCGAAGAACTCCGACTGCGACGCCCGGAGGCCGGCATTCGACGCCACCTCCATTCCGGCCCGCTCCGGCAGATGCACGACAGTGATCGTGCCCCGGGCCGACCCCGCACGCGCCTCGGCGACCACGCCCTCAACGGGGCCCGGTGCCCCTCCGTTGTTCACGATGACGAGTTCCCAGTCCTCGTGGGTCTGCTGGCACACGCTCGCGACTGCCCTGGCGAGGAGGACCGGACGCTCGAACGTCCGCATGATGACTGCGACCTTCATAGGAGTTCCCCAAGGCTAGTGATGCCCGGACCCCTCGGGGTGAGAGGCAGTGGTGGAGCTGAGGGGAATTGAACCCCTGACCTCTTGCATGCCATGCAAGCGCTCTGCCAACTGAGCTACAGCCCCGGAACGGGAGACCCCAACCATACCAATGGGGCCGTGGGTTACGACAGTTCGACCCCGGCCCAGTCGACTGCCTGGACGTCCTTGTAGAGCCTCTCGATCTCGTAGAACCTGCGCTGCTCCTCGCTGAACACGTGGACCACCACGTCCCCGTAGTCGACCAGCACCCACTGCTGCTCGCCCACGCCCTCGCTCCGCAGCGGGCCCCGCCCCGTCTGCTCGCGGACGGACACGAGGACGGCGTCCGTGATGGCGCGCACCTGGCGGGGATTGGACGCGCTCGCGACCACGAAGTACTCGGTGATGGCCAGCACGTCACCGACGGGGAGCACCACGATGTCGCTGGCCTGCTTGTCGTCGGCCGCGCGGGCGCAGCGGACCGCAAGCTCGAGTGATGGGATGTCGTTGGTCATTGGGGCTCTCAGTCGGGGACCGTGCTGGTCGTCGTTGTCGCGATGGTCCTGCCGGCGGGACTGCCGATGAAGGTACGGAAGTCCTCGCCCAGCACGATCCGGGCGTTCACGCCCTCGATGGTCTCGTCCGTCCTCACGAACGACATCGTGCCGAGCAGAGACGAGTAGCCCTCGATGTCCGAGCGCACGATGGACTCGTTGTAGAACACGGTCGTCTCCTTCGTCGGCACCTCGTCGACGGTCCGCACCACCGCCACGTTCGCGCCCACGTACGCGAGCCGCAGCACAGCCTCACGGACAAGTGCGGAGTCGTCGTAGGGCGTGTCGATCATGATTGCGATGCTGTTGGACACGAGTGCAATCGCGCTCGGCGCCACGCTTGCCATGACCATGATCACCTCGCCTCCGTCGATCTCGTACAGGTCGAGGTTGCCCGGGTTGCGCGTGGGGTCCGTGATGAGCACCGAGGAGAACTGCCACACCTGCACATTCCCCTGCCGGAGCGCCCCGAAGAACCCGAACAGGTCGGTCGGCTCCGCTCCACCGGCCGCCGTCACAACCGGGGTGGTGGTGGCAGGGCCGGATGCAGGGGTGGCAACGGAGTCAGGCGAGGCACCCGGCGTTCCCGCGGCTGAGCCGGCGCCCGAGGCGACGGCGGTCCACAGTTCCTTGACGGTCGCAAGGCGCGTTGATTCGGGCACCCCCG
>CAYXRQ010000280.1:0-2281 GCA_964466765.1 uncultured Bifidobacterium sp.
CGACAGCCCCATCTCCTTGAACCACAGCGGCGCGTACGGGCTGAAGAGCCCGATGGCGGCGAAGTACGTGAAGCTCAGGAGCCCGAAGGCCGACAGCGTGCGTGCCATCCGCGGCGGGTCAGCCCCTGCCCGCCGGCAGCGCGGGCACGGGCAGCGCCACGTCCGCGCACTGGGCCCGGTGGCGCAGCGCGTGGTCCATCACCACGAGCGCGAGCATCGCCTCGGCGATCGGCGTGGCGCGGATGCCCACGCAGGGGTCGTGCCGGCCGTGCGTCTCCACCACCGTCGCCTGGCCGCTGCGGTCCACCGAGCGCTTGCTCAGGCGGATGGAGCTCGTGGGCTTGATCGCCAGGCGCACGACCAGGTCCTGCCCCGTGGAGATCCCCCCGACCCCGATGATGTCGATTCCGGGGAGTGCCGTCGCGACGTCGTGCACGGCGCGCACCGCGACCGGGTGGATGGGCGGGCCCGAGAACCCTCCGCCGCCGTTGCCGAGCGACGGCCTGCGGGTGGCGGTGTCGATCTGCATGCCGAGCAGCGTGTTGATCAGCGTGACGGCGGAGGCACCCGCCGACGTGACCGCAGCGGCGACGTCCACGATCCTGTCGGTGTTCGCGCTCAGCTTCGCCCAGACCGGGACGCCCGACTCCGCGGCCACGGCGGCAACCACCTCCGCACTGAGCGCAGGGTCGTGGGCGAAGATCGAGTTGCGGCCCTCCAGGTTCGGGCACGAGAGGTTCACCTCGACCGCGACGGGTCCGGGGTGCCGCGCGAGCTGTGCCGCGGCCGAGCGGTACTCCTCGACCGAGCGTCCCCAGATGCTCGCGACAGTCGTCGCCCCTGCGGCACGCAGTCGCGGGAGGGACTCAGCGCACCATGCCTCGACACCGGGGCCCTCGAGACCCACCGCGTTCATCATCCCGCTGCCGGCCACGTGCACCCGGGGCGCCGGGTTGCCGGGCCACGGCGCGTGGTAGAGCGACTTCACGACGACGGCGCCGAGCATCGAGACGTCGAAGTACTCCCCGAGCTCGGTGTCGTGTCCCGCGGTCCCCGACGCGGTCATGACCGGGTTCGCCAGGACGACCCCGCCGACGGTCACCGCGCCGAGCCCGGACCACGAGTCGCGTGCCATGTCATGCCCTCCCGTGGTATTCCTGCAGCGAGCGCACGGTCACCTCGGAGAGCCTCTGCTCGACGAGTCCGTTCACCGCGGCGAGCGCCGCCTCGACCGTGGTCACAGAGGGAACCCGGTTGGCGTTGGCGGCCTTGCGGATCGCCTCGCCGTCCTCGCGGGAGCCGCGGCCGTGCGGCGTGTTCACCACGAAACTGATCGCACCGTCCGTGATGAGATCGACTGCGTTCGCCATTCCCGAGCCGTCGCTCATCTGGGAGATCTTCCCGATGACCTTGTCGACGGGCTGGCCGAACTTCGCGAGGTACTCGGCCGTGCCTGTGGTGGCGGCGATGCCGAGACCGAGGTCGCGGAGCCGCTTCGCCACGACGAGGCCCGCGGGCTTGTCAGTGTCGTTGAGCGAGAGGAAGACGAGACCCCCCGTGGGCAGCGTCGTTCCCGCCGCCGACTGCGACTTCACGTACGCACGCCCGAACGAGACGTCGATGCCCATGACCTCGCCCGTGGAGCGCATCTCCGGCCCGAGAGCGGTGTCCACCTCGGGGAACCTGTTGAACGGGAGCACCGCCTCCTTCACGGAGACGTGCCCGCCCTGCACCGGCTCGCGGAGCAGTCCCTCGGCACGCAGCTCCGAGAGAGTCGCACCGAGCATGACCCTGCTCGCCACCTTCGCGAGCGGCACACCCGTGGCCTTGGCCACGAACGGCACCGTCCGCGAGGCGCGCGGGTTCGCCTCGATCACGTACACCGCAGTGCCCATCACCGCGTACTGGACGTTGATGAGGCCGCGCACGTCGAGGGCCTCGGCGATCGACCTGGTGTACGCCTCGATCACCTCCACGACCCAGCGCGGGAGCGTCTGGGGCGGGATCGCGCACGCGCTGTCGCCGGAGTGCACCCCCGCCTCCTCCACGTGCTCCATCACACCGCCGATGACGACCTCGCCGGTGTGGTCGCGGATCGCGTCCACGTCCACCTCCGTCGCGCCGGCAAGGAATCGGTCCACGAGCACGGGTCGTTCGGCGGAGAGCCCGCCCTCCCTGCCGAGGGTGCCGAAGCGGGAGAGCTCCTCCATTGCCTTCTCGAGCGCGGCGGTGTCGTGGACGATCTGCATCGCCCGGCCGCCGAGGACGTAGCTGGGCCGCA
>CAYXRQ010000281.1:0-2277 GCA_964466765.1 uncultured Bifidobacterium sp.
GCGCATCATTGTGCCGTCGTCGTTCTGGATCTCGCAGATGACCCCCACCGGTTGGCACCCGGCGAGACGCGCGAGGTCGACCGAGGCCTCTGTGTGGCCGGCCCGCTTGAGCACGCCGCCGTCCCGCGCGCGGAGCGGGAAGATGTGGCCCGGCCTCGCGAACGACGAGAACGTGTGCGCAGTGTCGGCGAGGGCGCGCAGCGTCGCCGCGCGGTCGGCGGCGCTGATGCCGGTGGTGATGCCCTCCATCAGGTCGACCGTGTCGGTGAACGCGGTTCGCTGGCTCTCGGTGTTCTGCTCCACCATGAGGGGGAGCCGCAGGTCGTCCGCGCGCTCGTTGGTCATGGGTGCGCACACGACGCCGCTCGAGTAGCGGACGATGAACGCCAGCTTCTCCGCCGAGGCGAACTCTGCCGCCATGATGAGGTCGCCCTCGTTTTCCCTGTCCTCGTCGTCCACCATCACGACCATCTCGCCGCGACCGATCGCGGCCACGACCTCCTCGATGGGAGCAAATCTCTCGGTGCTGTTCTCACTGGTCATGCTGCTGTCGCTTTCGGTGGTTGGAGGATGAGTTCGATGTCGTCGCCGAGCACGGTCGCGCTGACGAGCCGGTTGTCGAGGAGTCCGTCCGCCGGGCCGGAGCCGGCCGGGAAGACCCCCGGTGCGGCGGTGTCGCCGGACACCACGGGGGCCACGTGGAACACGTACCGGTCGACCAGGCCGGCATCGTGGAACGCGGCAGCGACCGTGGGGCCGCCCTCCACCATCACCTGCAGGATGCCGTCCTGGCCGAGAGAGTCGAGAAGTGCGGGGAGGGTCCCGTCCCACACCGTGCACGGGTGCACCCGCGCGGCGGCGTCGATGCCGTGCCTCGAGAGGACGATGCGCCGCGGCGACGGGCCCACTGCATCGCGGACCGTCAGTTGCGGGTCGTCCGCCGCCACGGTGCCCGCGCCGACGACGATCGCGTCGCTCTCGGCGCGCATCTCGTGGACCCGCCGCCTCGCGGCTTCGCCGGTGATCCATCGCCCGCCGGCGGGCGCGACCGTCCGGCCGTCGAGGGTGACGGCCATCTTCAGGATCACGAACGGCCGCCCGGTGGAGCGGTGGTGCAGATAGGGGAGAAGCTGTTCGGTCGTCTCATCGGCCAGCACACCCGAGGCAACCTCGACGCCCGCGGCCCGGAGTGCCCCGATTCCTGTCCCGCTCACCTTCGCGTCGGGATCCGTGATGCCCACAACGACCTCAGTGATGCCGGCCGCGATGATGGCGTCCGTGCAGGGTGGCGTGCGCCCGTGGTGGCTGCAGGGCTCCAGAGTTGAGTAGAGGACGGCACCGGCGAGGTCCGCGCCGGCCGCCCGGGCAGCGTCTATCGCGACGATCTCCGCATGGCGCCCGCCGGGGGCGGATGTCGCCCCCTCGAACTCGCGGCCGTCCGCACACACGACGACCGCGCCCACCCACGGGTTCGGGCGCGCGCGGAGGCGCGCTGTCCGTGCGGCGCCGAGCGCACGTCGCATGACGACGGCGTCACCGGCACCGCGGCGCGTTGACGCCCGATGTTGTCCCATGAAGTTGTTCCTTGCTCCCATCCGGACTTTCACCGTCGGCCCCGGAATTCCACCGAGTCGGCCCCGCCACCGAGGTGACGGGGTTCGCGGGCTGTGACCGCCGGTCGGGACTTGCACCCAAACCCTGCAAGGGGTGTTTTCACCGGGCGGTTGCCCGGCAGGGTCAGGCTATGCGGGTGGGTGCTTGACCAGCAACCCGGTCATGTGCGCCCATTGCTGGAGCATCACGGCCAGGGTTTCCGGGCCATCGATGTCGAACATGTCACCGAACATGACCGCGGCCATGATGAAGGACACGGCCTGCCTCGAGGCGATCGTCGCGACATCGGGCCGCATGCCCAGTTGCGTCACGTAGCGCTCGGCGAGGGCCTCATTGACCGGGTGCGAGGTGAACGCGGACTTCAGGTCCACGCCCTCGAGTTTCAGCCAAGTGGTCAGTTTGATGGCGAGCTGCGTGTGCGGATCGAACGGCACCGTCGCCATCTGGGAGCCGGGCATTGCCGTCACATTCCCTGCGATGGTGGCCAGGACCTGTTTCAGGGCCGCGATGAAGAGACCGTCCTTCGACCCGAACCAGGTGTGGACGAACCCGTGGTTCACATCCGCCCGGAGCGCGATGTCGCGCACGCCCACTTCCTTGAAGGGCCGTTCCAGAAGCAACTCGATGGACGCGTCGATGAGGCGTTGCTCTCCCTCGGCACGG
>CAYXRQ010000282.1:0-2259 GCA_964466765.1 uncultured Bifidobacterium sp.
CTCCCCTGTGGTTGTGGTCGGAAGGCTATCCCGCGGCCGGCGGTCAGGCGCCACCTTCGGGTGCGTCGGGGTCGCGGGCGGTGTCCGGCTCGATGAAGATGAACCGCGCGGCGGGCACCGCACTGCGCATCCTCTCCTCTGCGGCGTCGATCGTCCGGCTGACGGCTTCAGCCGGTAGCGCGGGGTCGAAGATGACCTTGGCGGCCACGAGCAGGGCGTCAGGGCCGAGGTGCTCCGTGCGCATGTGGATGACCTCCTCCACGTGGTCCGCCCCGAGGAGGGCGTCGGCCAGCGCCGTGCGGTCGGCGGGGGAGGCAGACTCGCCGATCAGGAGGCTCTTCATCTCCACGCCCAGGATGACGGCGACCACGATGAGCAGCACGCCGATCGCCACCGACCCTGCCGCGTCCCAGCGGGGCTCGTGGGTGAGGTGGCCGAGCAGCACGCCGACGAACGCGATGACGAGACCAGCCTGCGCCGCCACGTCCTCGAGGAGCACGGTGGGGAGCTCCGGTTGCTTGGCATGGCGGACGAACTGCCAGTAGCCCTGTCCGGCCGGCTTCACCTTCGCGGTCTCGCGCACGGCGGTGCGCAGCGAGAATGCCTCCAGCACGATGGCCACGCCGAGAATGACGAGGGCGATGCCGAGGCTCTCCGTCTCGTGCGGGTGGCGGAGCTTGTTGATGCCCTCGTACAGGGCGAACAGGCCGCCCATGCTGAACAGGATGAGCGCCACGATGAACGCCCAGAAGTACCGCTCGCGCTCGTGACCGAACGGGTGGTCCTCGTCCTGCCCGCGGGCGGCCCTGCTGCCCCCGAGCATGAGCAGGCCCTGGTTGGCGGTGTCGGCGAGGGAGTGCACGGACTCGGCGGCCAGACCTGCCGAGCCCGTGAGGAGGAAACCGACGAACTTCGAGACCGCGATGCCGAGATTGGCGAAGAACGCCGCAATGATCGCCTTGCGCCCGCCGTCGTGCATCCCTTCAGGTTCCCACAGCCGTGTGCCCGTGGCGTAGTTTCGGGGCTTCGGTTCACGACGGCAAGGGGGCAGTCATGGGGATCCTGGACGGCAAGACGGCACTGGTCACGGGCGGCGGGCGCGGCATCGGCCGCGGCATCAGCGAGGCGCTCGGGCGCGAGGGCGCCACGGTGCTCGTCAACTACCGCCGCGACAAGGAGGCAGCCGACGAGACCGCGGCGGCGATCGTCGCGGCCGGCGGGAAGGCCGCGGTGTTCCAGGCATCCACGGACCAGCCGGAGGACTGCCGGAGGATGATGGACGAGATCCACGCCGCGCACGGCGGGCTGGACATCGCCATCGTGAACGGCGGCAACGCCTCGCGCGGGCGCAGCATCGTGGACACCGACGAGAAGGAACTGTGGAACCTGGTGGAGACGCACGCACTCGGGCCGCACCAGCTGTGCCGGGCGTTCATCCCGGGGATGCGCCAGAAGGGCGGCGGGCACGTGGTGTTCATCTCGTCCGTGGCAACGAAGGGGATGGCGGCGAACGGCGCGCCCTACAACATGGGCAAGGCCGCGATGGAGGCGCTCGCGCTCACCCTCGCGAAGGAGGAGCTGCCGCACGGCATCCACGTGAACATCGTGGCGCCCGGCCTGGTGGAGACCGACATGGGCGTGCGCCTGGCGCGCGCGATCCAGGGCAAGTCGAAGGACGAGATGCAGGACCTGCGCGCGATGGATGCCGCCTCGCCGTTCGGCCGCGTGTGCCAGCCGGAGGACATCGCCGGTGCGGTGCTGTTCCTGCTGTCGCCGTGGTCCGGCTACGTCACCGGCCAGCGCATCGAGGTGGACGGCGGGGCGAGCAGCATCCGCCGCTGACCCCGCGCACTGTCAGGCCCCCGGCTCTGCGGCGACGTCCACCACCATCACGGTGATGTTGTCGTGGCCGCCGGCGGCGTTCGCCATGTCGACCAACCTCTCGGCGCACTCCTGCGGGTCGCGGTGGCGCCACAGGGCCTCCGCGGTGTCCTCCTCGCTCACCTCGTCGATCAGGCCGTCGCTGCACAGGATGAATCTGTCGCCCGGCTCCACCGAGATCACGAACACGTCGATCTCGGTCTCGGGCTCCAGGCCGACCGCGCGGGTGAGCACGTTGCCCTCCGGGTGGCGCCAGCCGTCGTCGGGGTCGATGAGTCCCGCGTCGATCATCTCCTGCACGCGGCTGTGGTCCTTCGAGACGCGGATGAAGTCACCGGTGCGGTAGAGACTGGTGCGGCTGTCGCCCACGTTCGCCAC
>CAYXRQ010000283.1:0-2252 GCA_964466765.1 uncultured Bifidobacterium sp.
GATCGTCGAGAACCGGGCACGCAAGTTCGTCGAGCGGCTGGAGCACCAGGACCGTGCGAGAATCATCACAGCTCTCCGGCTGCTCGAGCTGGAGCCGCGCCCGCGCCGGGCGACCAAGCTCACGGACACCGATGAGTACCGGGTCCGAGTCGGTGACTACCGCATCATCTACGAGATACATGACCGTGTCCTCATCGTGAAGGTCGTGCGGGTCGGCCACCGTCGCGAGGTGTACCGCCCGTAGCATCGGTCCCCATGGGCCCCGCGGAAGCACACAGCATCGCGGTGGCCGCGGGTCGTGACTTCTACACAGACCCCGACACCGGGCTCATGGTGATGACGGAGCTGTACCTGAGACGCCGCGGCTACTGCTGCGACAACAAGTGCCGCCACTGCCCGTACCGGGAGACGGACGCCGCTCGACCCTGACTGCCACAATGGGACGGTGCGCCGCAGGCTGAGGACGGAACTGACGGCACTGGCCGCCGCGAAGGCCCTCACCGTGGTGACGGTGCTCCTCGTGTGGGCCCGCAACCGGAAGTTCTTCTACCGCGACGATGTGGAGCACCAGATGATGGGTGCTTTCCGGGCGCTCCACGAGAACGGATACGGCATCAGCGCCATCGGCGGCTTCCGCAGGTCGTGGGCGCTCTCCCTCGTGACTGGTGAGATCCAGTTCGGCGTGTTCAACCCGATGACACCCGTGCGCGATGCCATTGCGTCCATGGGCGACGACCTGGCGCGCAACGCGATGCTCATCGCACTGCTCTACATGCTCATCGCGGTCTCCGGCGCGTACGTGGCTGCGCGCGCCGTGCGCATCCCGCCGGCACTCTCGGTCGCCGCGTCCCTGTTCGCGGTGTTCAACGTGCACCTCCTCTACTGGAACGCAGGCAGCTGGACGCCGGCGCTCATCGGGTTCGCATGGTTCGCATGGTTCGTGGCGGCCGTGTGGTGGACCAGGCGCGACATCAGGTTCGCCGTCACCATCCCAGTGAGCGGGTTCTTCCTCGTCACCGCCGGGTGGCCGCACGCGATGATCGCGGCCGGCGTGGTCGCACTGGTCGCGGGGCTGCAGCAACTGCTGGAGCGCAGGTGGGGTGCACGTGAGGCGGTCCGCTACGCGGCGGCGTGCCTCGCCACGGCACTGCTCACCGCTCCCACCTGGGTGAGCGCGCAGTTGTTCGCGGACTGGGCCGCTCGTGCACCCCACGGCCTCTTCAACGACGGCTTCCTCACGCACCACCTCGACGCCGTCTTCTTCTCGTGGTCACCGTTCAGCCAGCCGTACGTCGACGGCTTCGCCGGGCAGGGCTTCATGTTCGAGCCGGTCACGTACATCGCCTGGTTCCTGCCCCTCGCCGCGTACTGGGTTGCCACGTCGCAGACGGTGCGCAGGACGGTGCGCACGGACCTGGTGACCGCCGCGATCGTGTGCGTCGGCACGTTCGGGCCGAGCATCCTCGGGCCCACGCGCTGGCCGTTCAGGTTCCAACCGTTCGCTGCCTTCCTCGTGGTCATGGTCGCCGCCCAGGCCATGCACGCCGCCCGCGACGAGGCCCACGACCCGCGCCGGTTCACGAACGCATGGAAGTGGATCGCACCCGTCGCATGGCTCGCGCTCACCGCGTTCCGTCCGCGTCTGTACCCGATGTTCCTCACGGTCGGCCTCCTTGTCGCGGTGGCGCTCGCGCACCGTCTCTTTCTCTCGTCCGCACGCCGGTGGTTCCCGCCGTTGCTCTCCGCGAGCGTGGTGCTCACCACCGTGTACCTGGTGTTGGCCAGCCCGTCGCCGGCGATGCCGGGCGACCGCAACGCACCGTCCTCTCGATCGGCGATCGCGCAGCAGTACGCCGCGATGGAGGGCCAGCGCGTGCTCGCCCTGCAGGGCGACCTTGCCGGCGCCCAGACGATCGAGAAGAAGCGGGGACGTTTCCGTCTGATCCCGAACCCGGAGGGATCCGTGACGGCCGCCGAGATGGCCGACGGCAATGTCATCCTCGCCACAGGGATCGACGCGGAGTTCGTGACGGGATACTCCGCAATGCCACACGAGGGACTGGAGGACCAGCTGCGCACGCGCGTGTTCGGGTGGTCCACGTCGGAGACCGCCGCGCAGCTCTTCTCCACCGAACCCACGACCGGCCGGTACTGGATCGACCTGCTCGGTGTCACGCAGCTGTTCGTGCAGCGCGGTCAGCAGCAGCAGTGGCTGGATGCGGCGCTGCCAGCCGATTACGAGCTCACGAAGG
>CAYXRQ010000284.1:0-2245 GCA_964466765.1 uncultured Bifidobacterium sp.
GTCTCTCGCAGGGCCAGAAGTACGCCAAGCACGGCATCAAGGCGTCGCACACCGCCGAGGTCGTCCTCGATGACGTTCGCGTGCCCGGGCGCTGCCTGCTCGGCGGCAAGGAGAAGCTGGATGCCAAACTGGCGCGCGCACGCGAGGCCGGCCGCACCGGCGAGGCACAGCCCGCCATGAAGACGTTCGAGGCCACCCGCCCCGCCGTCGGTGCGCAGGCTCTCGGCATCGCGCGCGGTGCCTACGAGATCGCACTCGACTATGCGAAGGAGCGCACTGCGTTCGGGAAGCCGATCATCATGAACCAGGCGATCGCGTTCAAGCTGGCCAACATGGCCACGCAGATCGATGCTGCACGCCTCCTCATCTGGCGTGCCGCGTGGCTGGCGCGCAACGGCGGCTTCAAGAACGCAGAGGGCTCCATGTCCAAGTTCTACGCATCCGAGATGGCAGTGAAGGTGACCGAGGAAGCCATCCAGATCCTCGGCGGCTACGGCTACACGCGCGAATACCACGTGGAGCGCATGCACCGTGATGCCAAGATCCACACCATCTTCGAGGGCACGTCGGAGATCCAGCAGCTGGTAATCGCGCGTGCGATCTCCGGCCTGCGCGTGGAGTAGGCGAGTCAACGGCTGCCGCCCGAGGATGAACGCCGGGGTGCCCTAGCCTGATCTCGGTATGTGCGGCACTGACCACATGATTCGGCCGCGCTCGGTGATGGCCACGCTGGTGGGTCTTGTGGCAGTTGTCCTGTTGCTCGGCCCGGGCAGCGCGAGCGCGCACAACTCGCTGGAGACCAGCAGCCCTGCCGATGGTGCCGTGGTTGATGCAGGCATCGACCGCTGGGTCCTCACGTTCACCAAGGACGTGCCGACATCCACCGCGTCGGCAGAGATCATCGGCGCGGATGGGGTGCGGACGAAGCTCGCCGAACCGACGAACGGCGCCTCGCCTCGTGAGATCGTGTTCGCACTGCCCGCAGGGCTCTCCGGCGAGGTCACCGCGCGCTGGAAGCTGATCGGGACGGACGGCCATGTCGTCTCCGCGAGGGTCCGGTTCACCGTCACGGCGGCCGCATCCGCCACCACAGTTCCTGGGCTCGCACCCTCTGCCGGCCCCGTGACGACCGAGCCCGTCGTCCCGACAGCGGCAGCAGACGAGGAGACCTACACGCCTTCCGCGGTGCGCTGGATCGTGCGGCTAACGGGTTACGCGGGTCTTGTCATGCTGGGCGGGCTGGTGGTGATGGCGATGACGGCGCCGGGCGGACTGGGTGCAGGGCTCGCGACCCGACGGGCGGGCACGTTCATGACCGGCGCAGGCGGCGTCGTTGCGGCGTCGTCGCTGCTGCAGCTGCTCATCTTCCTGGATGACGTGACGGGTCGCGGAGTCATCGGTTCGTTGGGGTCACTGGGAACCGCGTTCGACACCACCGCCGGCTCAATGCTGTTCATGCGTCTTCTCGCCGCGGTCGTCCTTGTCGTGGGCCTGGTGCGTGCGCAGGAAGATCTGGTGCGCTCGGTCCGGTCCGTCCCCATGGTCGTGTTGCTGCTGGTTCAGTTGGTCACGCACGCATACCTGGGGCACTCCCGCTCCATGGCCTGGCCGGTGCTCGGGGTCCCGGTGGACGTCGTTCACACCGCCGCATCGCTGGCGTGGCTGGGCGGGCTCGTGGTGGTCACGTTCCTCGTCGCGCCCTCTCTCGACCCGCGCGGGATTGTCGAGGCGTACGAGCGTTTCGGCACCGTGGCCCGGAGGGCGGTCATTGTCATCCTGGTCACCGGCTTCGTGCAGACGGCCCGACTGCACCCGGGCGTGTTCACGTTGCTCACGCAGTCGCACGGGCGGTGGCTGGTGGTCAAGCTCCTTCTGGTGTCCGCCATGCTCAAGATCGGCGACATCAACCGACGCCGTCTGCTGCGTGCCGTCCCCGTCGACGGCAGCGCCGTGGTGCTGCGTTCCCGGCTGCTGCGGCGGGCGAGCACCACCGAGGCGGTGACAGGTGGCCTCGTGATGGCCGTGACCGCCGTCCTCGTGTCATCATCATTTGACTGACAACCGACCCCGGGAGGCTCCACCATGAGGAAGAGTGCACTTGCCGCGTCTGTCGTACTGTCGGCAGCACTACTGCTCGGCGCATGCGGGGGAAACGCCGGTGACAGCACGCCGGACACCAGCGCGGTTGCCACCTCCGCGTCGTTCAACGATGACGACGTGATGTTCGCCCAGATGATGATCCCGC
>CAYXRQ010000285.1:0-2243 GCA_964466765.1 uncultured Bifidobacterium sp.
CATTCGGCGAATCGGTCTGGCGGCACTACTGGTGCTCGCCACTCCATGTCTTGCCGTCCCGGCTCATGCGCGCGCCAAGATGCCGGTCGAACCGCCCAAACCCCCGGTGGACACGCTGCGCACCGAGGTGCTGCGAAGCGCCGGTGAGGCGTTGCTCGGCGAGGACGCTCCCTGGATCGCCGGTTGGACGCTCTCGGGCGACGTCTGGAACGTGAAGCGAGCGCTCGCCGATTCCACGTGTGATCGCGTGGCGATGGTGTTCTTCGCCACGTGGTGCGCGCCCTGTCGTCACGGTATCGCTCTACTCAGGGAGCGTGCGGCGGATCTGCAGCGCAACCGCGTGCAGGTCGTGCTGGTGAACTTCCGCGAGGATGCCGAGACGGTGCGCGCCTACCTGGGTCCCGAGCCCCCGTTCACGGTCATGCTCGACCGCTACGGGAACTGTCGGCAGGCTTACCTGCGCGGGCTCGGGGATTCGGTGGTGCTGCCGCAGACGGTCGTCGTGGGCCGGAACGGCCGCATCCAGATGATCATCGGCAAGGAGGGTGCGGACTACGTCGATCGCATCCTGGCGGGCTCCTGACGTGCGCCGCCCCTTGGTCGCTCTGTGCGCGGTGGGCGCCCTGCTGGCGCTCGTCTGTGCGCCGGTCCATGCGGACAAACTGAGCAACCTCCAGAAGCAGCTTGCGAAGAGTTATCCCGGCGAGCGGTACGTCACCGCGATTGGAATCTCGGCCGCCAGTGCTGAGCAGGCCATCGAGCAGGCCAAGAGCGAGGTCTCGGCTCAGATCCGGTCCGAACTCTCGTCCGTCCTCACCACCGAGCAGTCGTCCGTCTCCAAGGACGGCAACCTCCAGGAACTCCAGCGCATCGTCTCGCGCACGGAGTCCCGCACCTCGTTCGTCCACGCCGAGCTCATCAAGCTCGACAACCGACTCATGGGGCGCGATCACGGTCAGTGGTACGCGGTCGCCACGCTCGATCGCAACGAAGCGGCTGGGGTGTTCCAGCACGATTACGAGATGGTGGCGGCGGACTTCCGCACGGGCGCACGTGGGCTTCTTGAGCCCGGCGGGGAGTTGCTGGCGTGGACCGCGGGACTCCGGCATGCCGAAGCCGACTTCCGCCGATTGCTCGAGATCATGCTGCCCATGCGCGGCCTGCGCCGGCGTCCCGAGGGCTTCGACGAGGACTTCGAGCTCTACCAGAAGCTCCAGCAGGAGCGCATTCACCGTCTGGCCAGCGTGCGTCTGGCGCTGCAGATCGATTCGCCCAAGGACGATCCGGGGCCGCTGGCGGCGTTCGTCGGCGATGCGCTGTCCAAGTTGGGGCTGGGCGCGATTCCGCAGGGCTGCGCCGAGGGTGGCTATGTGCTCAATCTGAATCCCCGGTTCACGTGGGAGCAGGGCATGTTCGGCCCGGTGATCCGTCTTGCGGTGCCGGCGCGTCTGATCCGTTGTCAGGGACTCGAGCCCGTCGGGCAACTCGAGATCGACGATGCCGATTTCGTCGGGACCGACACCCGGGACAAATCCCGCGCCCTGAACACATTGTGGCAGAACATCAAGCAGGAACGTCTGGTGGTGCTGTTGCGTGGCGAACTGTCGCGCTATCTTCCCGTTTCACAGATGTAGTGAGGTGGCCGTCCCCGGCCACGGTCTGCCCCTAGCGACCGAGATGAGTCAGGCTGAATCTGTCGAACGACCGGAACCGACTCGTGAACCGTAACTCAGGAGGCATGGCATGGCTGGCAAGTTGGGACTCATGAAGCTGTTCATCGCGATGACGGTGGTGCTCGGTCTGTCGAGCTGCGGCGCGCACAACCCGCCCCCCATGAACCAGGCCTACAACAACGAACTCGACGGCGCCCCGGCGTGGGTCACCAAGGGGCGCTTCGGGGTCGAGAAGGACTCCAAGTCCAAGTACGTCTATGGCGTCGGCAACGTGGGGGGCACGCGCAACGTGGGTCTTGCCCGCGAAGCGGCTCTGGGTCGTGCCCGTACGGATCTCGCGCGGTCGCTGCAGCTCAAGGTGACGGCGATGCTCAAGGACTATCAGGGCACGGTGACCGGTGGCGCTGAGTTCGGCACCGCGGCGGCCGATGAGCAGAAGATCACCGACGTCGCCAAGCAGGTGACCGAGATGAACCTGTCGGGCACCGAGCTCGTGGACACCTGGATCAGCAAGAACGGCACGATGTGGGCGCTCTGCCGTCTGGATGTCGAAGGCTTCAAGAACACGGT
>CAYXRQ010000286.1:0-2242 GCA_964466765.1 uncultured Bifidobacterium sp.
GACAAAGGTCGTTGCCCATCGTCTTCGAGTCCATGACGATGTAGGCGCCGCCGTAACTCTTGCGCAGGATGACGCAGATGCGGGGCACCGTGGCCCTCCCGTACGCGAACACCAGCTGCGCCCCGTGGCGGATCATCCCCCGCCACTCGAGGTCCTTGCCGGGGTAGAAGCCGGGGGTGTCCACGAGGGTGACGATGGGGATGTTGAACGCGTCGCAGAACGCAACGAAACGCGCGGCCTTCTGCGAGGCGGGGATGTCGAGTGTGCCGGCCAGGGACAACGGCTGGTTGGCGACGATCCCCACCGTGTGGCCGGCCATCGACGCGAACGTGGTGACGACGTTCGTGGCCCATCTCTGGCGCATCTCGAAGTGGTAGCCGTCGTCCACCAGCGACGTGATGACGTCGCGGACGTCGTAGCTGCCGGTCGACGTGGACGGCATGAGGTCGCCCGCCTCGGGCGTGGCGCGGTCGTCGGGGTCGTCGGTGGGCTGGGACGCGGGCAGGGCGTCGACGTTGTCGGGGAGGAAAGCGAGCAGCGCGTCCACCCACTCGATCGCTGCGGCTGTGTCGGGCACCACGACGGTCGCGGCGCCGCTGTGGCGGGCATGGGCGCCCGGGCCGCCGAGCTCGTCGGTGGAGACCGTGATCCCCGTGAACTCCTCGACCATGGTCGGCCCGCTGACGAAGGCGTAGGAGTCCTCCGTCATCACCACGAAATCAGCGAGACCGATCAGCAGTGCGGGCCCGGACACCGCGGGACCGCTCACGATGTTGACCGTGGGCACGACTCCCGAGCAGTCGGCGAGCGCCTTCGCGGCACTGCCCCAGCCGTGGAGGGCGGCGATGCCCTCGAGGATGTCCGCACCGGACGAGGCGAACTGCCCGACGAGCGGGAGTCCTTTCGTGCGGGCCGTCTCGGCAGCCGTGGCGATCACTTGCGATGCCGCTGCTGACAGGGCCCCCTTGTGGTGGGTCCCGTCGACCTCCAGCCACACGATCGTGCGGCCCGACGGCAACTCGCGGATGTCGGCACTCGCGGCACCGGGCACCTTGTGCTGAAGCTCCAGCAGGACCCTGCCGGATGTGGTGCCCGTGTCGCTCACGTGAACAGATTAGGCGTGGGAACCCTGACGGGGTCCCTTGACGGCCGCGGCAGCCACATTCACGGTGACGCCCGGCTGCCTGTCGCCGTGCTTCTGCACGATCCCGAGAGCGACGTCGCGCACGGCAAGCGTGGCACGGTTCGGCCTCGGCCGCGCCCTCTGCACCCAGCCGACCACGCGCCGCGGGAGCTCCGGCACCGTGATGCGCACGAACGGCCCCTGGAGCCACCCGGGAATGGCCGAGGCGGGGACGATCGCGGCACCGAAGCCCTCGAACGCGAGGGATGCCATCAGGCGCACGCCGTCGATCTCCGCCTGGGAGCTGAGGCTGACCCCGTGGTTGGCGGCGGCCTTGTCGAGAATCCGTCGCTGGGCGGTTCCGGACGGCGCGAGCAGGATCGGGTGCTCGGCGAGCTCGACGATGGAGATCTCGCTGCGCCCCGCGAGCGGGTGATTGTTGTTGCACACGAGCAGCAGGCTCTCGGCGAACATCTCGCGCACCTCGTAGTCACCCTCCACCGGGAGGTGGATGACCGCGGCGTCGATCTCGCCTGCGTTCAGAAGCGGGACGAGGGAACTGGTCGCGCTCTCGACCACGGTCATGCGCACGCCGGGGTGAGTGCGGCCGAGAGTGGAGAGGAGTCGGGGCATCAGCCAGCGGGCCGTGGTTCCGATCGTGCCGATGCGTGAGTCGCCGACGGCGGTGTCACCGAGGGAGTGGATGTCCGAGCCGATGTCCTCGAGTTCGTGCATGATGCGTCGCGCGCGGGCGGCCACGATGTCGCCCTCGTCGGTCAGGCCGCCCTGGTGCCGGTCGATGAGCACCGTGCCGAGCTCCTTCTCCAGACGGGAGATGTGCGCCGACACGTTGGACTGCACGGTGGCGAGGGCACGGGCTGCGGCCGAGAACGAGCCGTGGTCGGCGATGGCCAGCAGGCTCTGCAACTGCTTGATTTCCATGGCGGGAGCCTCCTGGGGCGGGATATCACAAAAAACGATAGCAAGTATCGCCCCCTCCAACTTGAGTGTTCACTCATGCACGTTCATAATGGAGACACATAAACGCGCTGGGCACCCCCCATTAGCCCAGCCGAAACGATCCACATGGACCCCCCTCCTAAGGATCAGGTTGAGAGG
>CAYXRQ010000287.1:0-2236 GCA_964466765.1 uncultured Bifidobacterium sp.
AAGGTGTCCGTCACCGTCACGAAGGTGTCGCGCTGACCGACTTCCTCGTCCCCGACCTCCCCCCGGGACGCCATGTCGAGCTTCCCGGCCGCGGGACCACATACATCCGTGACCTCGCGGGTCCCGCCGGCGCACCGACAGTGCTGCTGCTCCACGGCTGGACCGCGACCGCAGACCTGAACTTCTTCACCTGCTACACCGCGCTGGCCGAGCACTTCCGCGTCATCGCAATGGACCACCGCGGCCACGGCCGCGGGATCCGCACGTCGCAGCCCTTCCGGCTCGCCGACTGCGCGGACGACGCCGCCGCGCTCGCCGACCAGCTGGGCATCACCACGTTCATCCCTGTCGGGTACTCCATGGGCGGAACCGTCGCGCAGCTGATGTGGAAGCGGCACGAGCAGCGCGTGCGCGGCCTGGTGCTGTGCGCGACGTCCCCGTACTTCGCCTCGTCGGTGCGCGAGCGGCGCGCATTCACCCTGCTCACCGGCATCAGTGGTGCGGCACGCGCCACCCCGAAGCGCGTGCGCGACTGGATCAGTGACCGCCTCTACGTGTCGCGCAAGACCATGACGTGGGAGCCGTGGGCGGCCCACCAGCTGGCCAGCCACGACTGGCGCCAGATCCTGGAGGCGGGTGCCGCACTCGGCCGTTTCGACTCGCGGGAGTGGCTGGGGAACATCGACGTTCCCGTCTCTGTTGTCATAAACATGAACGACCGCGTGGTTCGCACTGCCCGTCAGCAGAGGATCGCCGAGCTCATCCCCGGTGCCCGCACATGGGAGGTCGAGGGCGACCACGATTCCGTGTGGGCGAACGCCGCTGAGTTCGTGCCCTCGCTAGTCGAGGCGTGCCTGCACGTCCACCGCCGCGCCGTCGATGGTGCGCACGGCGGCGCGGGCATCTGATCCGGCAGACATGGCCACCGCTGTCCGTTTCCGCACCGCCTGGCGACGCAACACGCGTCTCGCCCGCCTCGGTGCGCGGGTGGGCCTCGGCCATGCGGGCACGTCCGCGCGCAAGCTGTTCGCCGGCGCCGAGCGGCGCGAGCGGCTCTCCCGCGAGCGCGAGCTGAGGACGGCCCAGCAGGTGGCGGCGGAGCTGGGGAACATGAAGGGTGCGCTCATGAAGCTCGGCCAGATGGCCAGCTACCTGGACGACGGCCTGCCCGAGCCGATGCGGATGGCGCTCGCCCAGCTGCAGTCCCATGCACCGCCGATGAGCATTGACCTCGTCCACGGCGTCATCCGTGAGGAGTTCGGCAGGGAGGTCGGCGACCTCTTCGTGGAGTTCGACGACGAGCCGATCGCCGCCGCCTCCATCGGCCAGGTGCACCGCGCGATCATGCGCTGCGCCGACGGGTCCGAGCGCGCAGTCGCGGTCAAGGTGCAATACCCGGGCGTGGCGGAAGCGATCGATGCCGACATGCGCACCGCGGACCTGCTCGGCACACTCCTCGCGTTCGGGTTCAAGAGCCTGAACCCCGAGGAGATGGTGGCCGAGATAAAGGACCGCCTTCGGGAGGAACTGGACTACTCACGGGAGGCCGAGAACCAGCGCCTGTTCGCCGGTTTCTACCGCGGGCACCCGTTCGTGCGCGTGCCGGAGGTCATCGACGAGCTCAGCACCCGCCGCGTGCTGACCAGCGAACTGGTCGTGGGCTCCACGTTCGCCGAGGTGTGCGGGTGGAACCAGGAGCAGCGCGACA
Organism: uncultured Bifidobacterium sp.; assembly: GCA_964466765.1. Lineage (GTDB taxonomy): Bacteria > Actinomycetota > Acidimicrobiia > Acidimicrobiales > Ilumatobacteraceae > UBA2093. The sequence goes on from CAYXRQ010000287.1 coordinate 1,709, forward strand.
TGGCCGGCGAGGCGATCTTCCGGTTCGTCTTCCGCAGCCTGTACCGCTTCCGCGCCTTCAATGGCGACCCCCACCCGGGCAACTACCTCTTCCACGGGGACGGGAAGGTCACGTTCCTCGACTTCGGGCTCATCAAGCACTTCACACCGGACGAGATGCTCATGTTCCAGTCGATGGTCAAGGCCGCCGTGCTGGACGGGGACATGGGCGAGTACCGCCGCATCATCGAGGACGCCGGGATGCTGCAGAAGGATGCCCCCGTGTCCACCGAGGATGCCGGCGACTACTTCGCGCACTTCTACGAGCCGGTGCGCGAGTCACGGCGCGTGGAGTGGACCACCGAGTACGCGACCTCGATCGTGCGCCACACGTTCGACCGCACGTCGTCAATTGCCCAGTACGCCACCGTTCCGCGGTCGTTCGTGTTCATCCAGAGGATCAACCTGGGCCTGTACGCGATCCTCGGCCAGCTCGGGTGCGGGGGGAACTTCCGGCGCATCAGCGAGGAGCTGTGGCCGATGACGAGTG
>CAYXRQ010000288.1:0-2235 GCA_964466765.1 uncultured Bifidobacterium sp.
CCGATCATCCACGAGTACTACGGGGCGACCGAGGGTCTCGGGTTCGCCGCGTGCGACTCGGCAGAGTGGCTCGCCCACAGGGGGACCGTGGGGAAGATCGTGCTGGGCGAGCTCCATGTGCTGGACGACGACATGAAGCCGTCACCGAAGGGCGAGCCGGGCACCCTGTGGTTCTCCTCCGGCGCGGCGTTCACCTACTTCAACGACGCGGAGAAGACGAAGGAGTCGTCCAGCGCGGACGGCACGCTGACGACGGTCGGCGACGTGGGCTACGTGGACGACGACGGGTTCCTCTACCTCACCGACCGAGCCACGTTCATGATCATCTCGGGCGGGGTGAACATCTACCCGCAGGAGTGCGAGAACCTCCTGATCACGCACCCGAAGGTGGCCGACGCCGCCGTCTTCGGCGTCCCGAACGAGGACCTCGGCGAGGAGGTGAAGGCGGTCGTGCAGCTGATGCCGGGCACCGAACCCGGTGCGGACACCGAACGGGAGCTCATCGAGTTCTGTGCCGCGCACCTGTCGCGCCAGAAGGTGCCGCGGTCGATCGACTTCGAGGCGGAGCTGCCCCGACTCCCCACGGGCAAGCTCTACAAGAAGCCGCTCCGCGACCGTTACTGGGGCGACAAGAAGTCCCGCATCGTCTGACTGCTTCACATAGCCTGACCCGATGCCGCGCGTGACATTCATCGGTGCCGGGAGCACCGTCTTTGCCCGCAACCTCATGGGGGACATCCTCAGCTGGCCCGAGCTCGCCTCGTCGACCATCGTGCTGCACGACATCGACGAGACCCGGTTGCGGACGTCCGAGATCGTGGGGCGCAAGATCGTGGAGACCCTGGGCGTGCCCGCGGTGATCGAGGCCACCACGGACCGCCGCCGGGCCCTCGCAGGGGCCGACTATGTCATCACGATGTTCCAGGTCGGCGGGTACAGGCCGTCGACCGTCATCGACTTCGAGATACCCAAGCGGTACGGCCTGGAGCAGACGATCGCCGACACCCTCGGCATCGGCGGGATCATGCGCGGCCTGCGCACGATCCCCGTGCTGCTGGGGATCTGCACGGACATGGAGGAGCTGTGCCCGGACGCTGTGCTCCTGAACTACGTGAACCCGATGAGCATGCTCTGCTGGGCGGTGTCCCGGGCGTCGGGCATCCGGACGATCGGGTTGTGCCACAGCGTCCAGCACACCGCGCACCAACTGGCCGGCGACATCGGCGTGGACCCTGCCGCGCTCGAGTACACGTGCGCCGGGATCAACCACATGGCGTTCTACCTCAGTTTCGGCGAGCGCACCGCCGCGGGCGTGCGCGACCTGTACCCCGCGATCGCCGAGCGCGCCCGGATGATGCCCCTGCCGATGCGCGGGGATGCCGAGCGCAGCGACGGCGGCTTCGACGGGCTCTCTGACGCCGTGCGCTACGAGATGTTCCGCCGGCTCGGGTACTTCGTCACGGAGTCGAGCGAGCACTTCAGCGAGTACGTCCCGTGGTTCATCAAGCGCGACAGGCCCGACCTGCTCGACGAGTTCGGCATCCCCCTGGACGAGTACCCGCGCAGGTGCGAGCGCCAGATCGAGGGGTGGGAGAGCCTGCGGCAGCGGCTGGAGAACCCGGACGGTCGTCTGCGGGTGGTGCAGAGCATGGAGTACGGCAGCGGCATCATCCACTCCATGGAGACGGGAACCCCGCGCACCGTGTACGGCAACGTGCCGAACAGGGGTCTCATCACCAACCTGCCGGACGGGTGCAGCGTGGAGGTGCCCTGCATGGTCGATGCGGATGGGTTCCACCCGGTCGCCGTGGGTGAACTGCCCCCGCACCTTGCCGCTCTCATGCAGACGAACATCAACGTGCAGTCGCTCACCGTGGAGGCGGTGCTCACGGGCCGGCGTGACCACGTGTACCACGCCGCGATGCTCGACCCCCACACCGCCGCAGAACTCGACCTCGACCAGATCTGGTCGCTCGTGGACGACCTCATGGAGGCCCACGGGGACATGATCCCGGCGGCTCTCCGCGCCTGAGACGACGGCAGTGGAATAGGGTTCGCTCCGTGCGGCGCCGAACGATCTTCACACCGCTGGTGGCAGCGGGCATGGTCGCGTCCCTCGGCCTGCCGGTCCCCGTGGATGCGGCGATGACCCCGCCCCCTGTCCGTGTCACCGTGCACAAGCTCGCCTCCGCCGACGGATCGTTCGAGGCGTCAGGGCAGTCCGGGTGGGTCGCG
>CAYXRQ010000289.1:0-2233 GCA_964466765.1 uncultured Bifidobacterium sp.
TGTACCTGCGCGGCCACGAGGGTCGCGGTATCGGCATCGGTCACAAGATCCGCGCCTACTCCCTGCAGGACAAGGGCCTGGACACGGTCGACGCGAACCTGGAGCTGGGGCTCCCCGTGGACAGCCGGGAGTACGGCATCGGGGCGCAGATCCTGGCCGACCTCGGGGTGCGCCAGTTGCGCCTGATGACGAACAACCCCGCCAAGTACGGCGGCCTCGGCGGCTACAACCTGGAGGTGGTCGAGCGCGTGCCGCTCAACACAGTCCCCACGCCGGAGAACGAGGCGTACCTGCGGACGAAGCGCGAGCGCATGGGCCACCTCATCAACCTCGACGGCAAGTGATCTCGGCAGCAACGGACGCAACGGACAAGGAGTACACATGACACGGGCAGGATCGAGCGGCAGCAACATGCCGGACCTTGACGGTGCGGGGCTGCGCATCGGGATCATCTCGGCACGGTTCAACGACCACATCGTGGTGCCGCTGCGCGACGGCGCGCGGCGGGCACTCGCGCGGACCGGCGTGGCAGACGGGGACGTCATGGAGGCATGGGTACCGGGTGCGTTCGAGCTCCCGCTGGCGGCGAAGGTCCTCGCGGCGACGGGGAAGGTCGATGCGGTCATCTGCCTCGGCACCGTCATCCGTGGCGACACTCCCCACTTCGACTACGTCTGCAACGAGGCGGCGCGCGGCATCCAGCAGGCCCAGCTCGACACCGGTGTGCCCGTGATGTTCGGCGTGCTCACGGTGGACACCGAGCAGCAGGCACTCGACCGCGTCGAGGGCAAGGTGATGACGAACAAGGGAGAAGAGGCCGCCGAGGGGGCCGTGGAGATGGCCCTGCTGCTGAAGTGCCTCCGCGCCTGACACCGCGCCGTTTCCGCCCGGCCACGCTGCGGACACACACTCGCCCCCGGAAAGGGGCAGCCATGGCGTTTCTCGCGGCACTCATCGTCGGTCTCGTGCTGACTTTCGCACCGGGGGCCCGCCAGCCCTCCCCCATCGAGTCCGTGAGGAAGCTCGCGTTCGCCACGCCGCTCCCCGAGTTCATCAGGACTGCGGACGACCCCCGGCGCGACCAGAGGCTCGTGTGGGACACCGACGGTTGCTCGGCACCCGTGGTCGGCAACGCCGGGAAGTCCTACGACTTCACGGATGCCTGCCGACGCCATGACTTCGGGTACCGCAACCTGAAGCGAATCGACGGCGGCAGGTACTGGAACGAGACCGCGAGGGAGCGGGTGGACCGGGTGTTCCTCGCCGACATGCGCAGCGACTGCGCTGCCCGTCCTGCGGTCCAGCGCACCACCTGCAGGAGCTGGGCCAACGTGTATTTCGCCGCGGTGCGCAACTTCTCCGGGTAACAGGCGGGCCGGCTGTTCAGCCGGTGCACCCGGTGAGCAGGCCGAGCAACTGGTGGAGCATGCGGCCTGTGGCTCCCCACACGGTGTCACCCTCGATCTCGAAGAAGTGGATGTCGACCTCGTTCCCGGAGCGGACCCACCTCTCGTGCCGGTACGTGTCCGGGTCTGCGAGCTCGGCGAGCGGGACATGCACGATCCTGTCGACCTCGGCGAGATTCGGCGTGAGCAGCGGCATGCCCGCGACTGTCGCCACGATCGGGTGGATCCTGCTGCGGCTGACCATGGTGCTGAGCCCGTCGAGCTCCCCCACGGGCGACACGAGTGCGGGGTCGAGGTTGACCTCCTCGTGCGCCTCGCGGAGCGCGGCCTGGAGCACTGTCTCGTCGCCGTCCACCCGCCCGCCCGGGAATGACATCTCGCCCTTGTGGCTGCTGAGGTGCTGCGTTCGCCTGGTGAGGACCACGCTCGGGCCGTCAGGAGAGTCGTGCAGTGCGATCAGCACGGCGGACGTGCGCGCGTGGTCGTCGAAGCCGGCAGGAGCGAAGGTGGATGCGTGCATGCCCGGCGCCCGCGGGCTGACTCGTTCGGCGAGCGCACGGCGCAGCGCGCCGAAGTCGGTCAGCGGTGCGAGGTCGGCACCCGCCCACGGCGCGGCGCTGCCCGGGCGCCAGTCGTCAGGCCGCGGTATGTGCTGTGCACCCCCGCGTGCCATGGATGAGCCGGCCTACTTGCCCGAGGGGGTCCAGCCGGACGACTTGAGTTCGGCCAGGATCTCGGCGAGTCCTGCGGTCTTGAGGTTCGCAAGCACACGACCTGGCTGTTCCTCGCCCTTCTCCCATGCTTCCCATGCGGTCAGCAGCTTGGTG
>CAYXRQ010000290.1:0-2229 GCA_964466765.1 uncultured Bifidobacterium sp.
CGTGGTGGCAGCGGACGTGATCGTGATGCCGCGCTCCTGCTCCTGGGCCATGTGGTCCATGGTCGCGGCGCCCTCGTGCACCTCGCCGATCTTGTAGCTCTTGCCGGTGTAGTAGAGGATGCGCTCGGTCGTGGTGGTCTTGCCGGCGTCGATGTGCGCCATGATGCCGATGTTGCGGGTGCGATCGAGTGGGTATTCACGCTTGGCCATTGATGTTCACCTTGTTGTGGGGGCTGGGTAGAGGGGCTGTCGGTTCGGTTGTCGAAGGGCTTTGACACACCGAAGCGCACCTCAGGCTTGCTGGCGGTGCGCTCCGTGCGGGTCGTCTGGTTTGTCGGTGCGTACTACCAGCGGTAGTGCGCGAAGGCCTTGTTGGACTCGGCCATCTTCTGCATGTCGTCGCGCTTCTTCATGGACGCGCCGAGACCGTTCGCGGCATCCATCAGCTCGTTGGCCAGGCACTCGGCCATGGTCTTCTCGCGGCGCGCGCGGGCGTAGTCCACGACCCAGCGGATCGCGAGCGTGGTGGCACGGCGGGGCTTGACCTCGACGGGCACCTGGTAGGTGGCGCCGCCGACGCGGCGGCTGCGGACCTCGAGCGGCGGCTTCACGTTCTCGATGGCGCGCTTCAGGGTGGCGATCGGCTCGGAACCGGTCTTCTTCTCGATCATCTCGAGTGCGTCGTACACGATCTTCTCGGCGGTGCTCTTCTTGCCGTGGAGCATCACCTTGTTGGTGAGCTGCGTGACGAGGAGCGAACGGTAGATCGGGTCTGCGACCAGTTCGCGGCGTTGTGCGGGGCCCTTGCGCGGCATGTGTGTTCCTTCTTACTTCTCGCGCTTCGCGCCGTAACGGCTGCGCGCCTGCTTGCGGTTCTTCACGCCGGCTGCGTCGAGCGCGCCGCGGATGATCTTGTAGCGCACGCCCGGCAGGTCGCGCACGCGGCCGCCACGGACGAGGACGATGGAGTGCTCCTGGAGGTTGTGGCCCTCGCCCGGGATGTAGGCCGTGACCTCGGCACCGCTGGAGAGGCGCACGCGGGCGACCTTGCGCAGTGCGGAGTTCGGCTTCTTCGGTGTCTGGGTGAACACGCGCGTGCACACGCCACGACGCTGCGGCGAACCCTTGAGGGCCGGCGTCTTCGTCTTGGTTGTCTTCGTGCTGCGACCCTGGCGGATCAGCTGCTGGATTGTGGGCACGCTTCTACCTCTTGTTGTGGGAAAAATCGGGTCTGATCAGGCGGGAAACCCGCCCGATGGGCCAGACCATCAAGACGGTCAAGGCTATGGGCGGGTGTCCCCCGGTGGCAACCTGCCACCGGGGTTCAGATTGCCGAGGACTCGTCGGCTCCGTCGCTGTCGTCGGTGCCTGCCGGGGGCTCCATCACCGCGACCGGTGACTCCTCCGCCTGGGTCTCGGCACCGGGCACGTAGGAGCCCTGCAGGCCCGCCAGGTAGGCGGCCGGGTCGGCCTCCTCCGTGCTGAAGTACTCGAGCGGCACGTAGTCCGGGGCGTCGATGTCGAACCAGCGGTACTTCTCCATGCCGGTGCCGGCGGGGATCAGCTTGCCGATGATGATGTTCTCCTTGAGGCCGAGGAGGCTGTCGCCGCGGCCGTCGATGGCGGCCTCGGTGAGCACCCTGGTGGTCTCCTGGAACGACGCGGCGGACAGCCACGAGTCGGTGGCGAGCGATGCCTTGGTGATGCCCATGATCTCCGGGCGGCCCTCGGCGGGACGCTTGCCCTGCTCGACCATCGCCTTGTTGGTGTCGCGGAACGCCTTGGCGTCGACACGCTCGCCGGGCAGGAAGCCGGTGTCGCCGGGCTCCTGCACGCCGATGCGGCGGGTCATCTGGCGCACGATCAGCTCGATGTGCTTGTCGTGGATGGACACACCCTGGTCGCGGTACACCTTCTGCACCTCTTCCACGAGGTACTGCTGGGTCTGGCGGATGCCGAGGATCTCCATGATCTCCTTCGGGTCGAACGGACCGTCGGTGACCGGCTGGCCAGCCTCGATGTTCTCGCCGTCGCGCACCTTCGGGCGGCTGCCCGACGGGAGCATGATGAGGTGCTCCTCGCCCTTGTCGTCCACGATGGACACGGGGATGCCCTTGCCCTCGTCCTCGCCGATGCGGACCTTGCCGGTCGCCTTGGCGAGACGCGCGGAGCCACGCGGGGTGCGCGCCTCGAACAGCTCGACGACGCGCGGCAGACCGCCGGCGATGT
>CAYXRQ010000291.1:0-2220 GCA_964466765.1 uncultured Bifidobacterium sp.
CCAGCCAGTTGTAGTGGTACCTCGGCCGCCCGTCGGGCCCCACGTACAGCGACCAGCCGGCCATGTTCCCGCCCTGGGCCACGATCACGCCCTCGCACCCCCCGGCGGGGACCGTGATGTCCGCCGTGATGCGGAACGAGCAGTTCTTCAGGTTGACCACGGAGCGCTCCGGCATGCGCTGGTGGACGTCCGTGTAGGTCATCCTCGTGAGACCGCGCAGCGAGTCGTGCACCGCGTACTTGCCGCCGAACGTCTGGCCGGGCTCCTTCAGCGGGTACACGTTGTTGCGGCGGGCCTCGGCGTCGAACAGTTCCTGCAGCGCGGCCAGGCGCCCCGGGTGCTCGGCGGCGAGGTCGACACCCTGGGAGAAGTCGTTGCGGATGTCGTAGAGCTCCCACTTCTCCTGCGGACCGTCGAATGGGGCCGAGTCGAAGCGCTTCCACGGAAGCCGTCCGTGGAAGCAGGAGGCGATCCAGCCGTCGTGGTAGATCGCCCTGTTCCCGAACATCTCGAAGTACTGGGTGACGTGGTTCTCCGGCGCGGCGGAGGACTCCATGACGGGCACCATCGACACGCCGTCGATCGGCATCTGGGCGAGCCCGTTCACGTGGCTCGGTGCCTCGATCCCCGCCGCGTCGAGCAGCGTCGGGAAGATGTCGGTCACGTGGTGGAAGTTGCTGCGCAGCGCGCCCGCGTCCTTGATGCGCCGCGGCCACTGCACCGCCATCGCGTTGCGGGTGCCGCCGAAGTGCGAGGCGATCTGCTTCATCCACTGGAACGGCGAGTCGAGCGCCCATGCCCACGCGAGGTTGTAGTGGTTCTCGCAGCGCGCGGACCCGAAGTCGTCCATGTGCTCGAGCAGCCACTCGGGGTCCTCCGGCAGGCCGTTCTGGAACGACGGCGCGCTCCATGCACCGTTCACCGTCCCCTCGGCAGACGCTCCGTTGTCTCCCGTGACGTAGATGAAGAGCGTGTTGTCCGTCTCGCCCATCTCCTCGACTGCGTCCAGCAACTTGCCGACCTGCTCATCGGTGTGGGCCATGAAGCCGGCGAACACCTCCATCAGCCGCGCCGCCACCGGCTTGTACCTGTCCGGGTACTCCTCCCACGACGGCACCTCTTGCGGGCGCGGGGTGAGCACTGTCCCCTCGGGGATGACACCGAGCTCCAGCTGCCGGCGGAAGACCTCATTGCGAAGTTCGTCCCACCCGCCGTCGAACCGGCCCTTGAAGCGCTCGATGTACTCGGGCCACACGTGGTGCGGGCAGTGCATCGCGCCGGTCGCGAGGTAGGTGAAGAACGGGCGGTGAGGGTTCGACGCGCGCTGCAGGCGCATCCATGCGATCGCCTTCTCCGTGATGTCCTCGCTCATGTGGTAGTCGTCGCGGCCCTCGTAGGGCATCACGGGCACCGTCTGGTCGAACATCGGCGGCTCGAACTGGCTCGCCTCCGCACTGAGGATCCCGTAGAAGCGCTCGAAACCGAGCCCCGTCGGCCACCTGTCGAACGGACCGGTGAGGGTCTGCTCGTGGGCCGGGGTCACGTGCCACTTGCCGAACGCACCGGTGGAGTACCCGTACTGACGGAGGATCTCGGCCACCGTCGCCGCCTCCTTCGGGATGATGCAGTCGTACCCCGGGAAGCCGCTCGCGCCCTCGGGGATGCTGCCCATGTGCACCGCGTGGTGGTTGCGGCCGGTCAGCATCGCGGCCCGCGTGGGCGAGCACAGCGCCGTGGTGTGGAACTGGTTGAAGCGCAGCCCGTTCGCCGCCACGCGGTCGAGCGCTGGCGTGGGCACGGGCCCGCCGAAGGTGCTGCAGGTGCCGAAGCCCACGTCGTCCAGCAGCACGAGGACGATGTTCGGTGCGCCGTCCGGCGGCAGCGGGACCTCGGGGCGTGACGGCTCCGACTCCCCGACCAGCCGGCCGGTCACCCCGGGAAAAGGGACCGTGGGGAACGGCAGTGCCGGCCCTGTGGGTGTCGTCTGCTGCGCCGCGCCGTTCACGGGTTCCTCATGCCGGGAGGCACGGGTGGTCGAGGCAACCCCGGACCGCATCGACCACGGAGGCATCACCGGTCACCTCGATGCCCGCCTCCGACCACTTCGTCTTCCCCGACAGAACCGACACGAATGTGGCCCGCGACATGGACGCCACAGCCGCGGCGCCGCGGCCGTCCGTGGGCACGGCGACGCAGTTGCGCACCATCAGCCCGGCGGCC
>CAYXRQ010000292.1:0-2209 GCA_964466765.1 uncultured Bifidobacterium sp.
GAGATCGGCTGACTGCCTCCCGTCACTCTGCGGGGAGTGGCTCCCCCACGTCCCACAGGTGGTGCAAGGGGTCATGGAGCATGTACCTGGCCAGGGACTCCACGGTGAACACGGAGCCGTCGCTGCGGAACCCCCGCCTCGCCCACTGCTCCCCCGAGACCCCCGCGTACCGCATGGCGAAAGTCTCCGCGGCGGCCTTCAGCTCCGCCGCGACGGCCGCGGGGTCCTGCGAGCCGTAGTCGTCCTCCACGGCTGTCGCGTCCTGGTCCCAGTTCTCGAACGCGGGGTCATGGCTGTCCAGCATCAGGCCGAGGCGCGTGTCCATGATGCGAAAAACGTCACGCACGTGACACGCGTACTCCAGCGGCGACCACACGTCCGTCCTCGGCCGCTCCCTGACGTCCGCACGGGCGAGCACCGCCGCCCACCGCGCCCCGATTTCACGCACCATTGCCGCTGTCCCTGCAACGGCGAACGAGGGTGCGTCGAACCCGCAGTCCCCGCACGTGCGCTCCAGTACCCATGTCCAGTTCTTGTCGTCGGGCACTATGTCGTCTGCCATGCCGCGCCACCGTAGGCGGTACAGTTGGGGGTGAAGGGGAGTATCCCAGCAGGGCAACCTGCCACCGGCGTCGTCAGTACGGCTCACGCCCGGCCCGGTGTAGAGGGAGAGACCTTCGGACCAACCCCACGTCGATCCGAAGGACCCCCACGATGTCGATTCTCACCTCCCACTCGCCCGCGCACACACGTCCCGCCGACCTAGTCGCCGCAGAGCTCGGGGTCGACCCCGCGACCGGGCTCGGGGCCGCCGAGGCAGCGTCACGGCTTGCGACGAACGGGCCGAACATGCTCGCCGAGGCTGCCCGGCGCCCCGCGCTGCTGCGGTTCCTCGACCAGTTCCGCGACGTGCTGATCCTCATCCTCCTCGGCGCGGCCGTCGTGAGTTTCCTGGTCTCCGGCGAGGTGAAGACTCCTGCTGTCGTGCTGGCGGTGGTGCTGCTGAACGCGGTGATCGGCTTCGTGCAGGAACAGAAGGCGGAGGCCTCCCTGGAGGCGCTCAAGAAGATGCTCGCCTCCAGCACGCGCGTGCGCCGCGGGGGCGAGACGATTGCCGTCCCCACCCAGGACGTGGTGGCTGGCGACATCGTTCTCGTCGAGGCCGGCGACAGGGTCCCCGCCGACGGCCGCCTGCTGGTGGCGGTCAACCTGGAGATCGACGAGTCCGCGCTCACCGGCGAGAGCCACCCGTCGTCGAAGTCCACCGAGGAGGTGCCCGGCGACGAGGTGCCGCTCGGCGACCGCTCGTGCATGGCATACATGAACACGACCGTCACGCGGGGCCGTGCCGAGCTGGTGGTGACGGGCACGGGGATGTCCACGGAGATCGGACGTATCGCTGGCCTGCTGCGCGCGACCGAGGTGGAGCCCACGCCGCTCCAGAAGCAGCTGCAGGGACTGGCCCACAGTCTCGCCAAGCTGGCCACCGTCATCGTGGCGGCCGTCATCGCCATCGGCCTGCTGCGCGGCGACGGCATCTCGGACCTGCTGAACCTGGCTGTCGCACTCGCGGTCGCGTCGATCCCCGAGGGTCTCCCCGCGGTCACCGCGGTCACCCTCGCGATCGGCGTGTCCACCATGGCCCGCAAGAACGCGATCGTGAAGCGGCTCGCGAGCGTGGAGACGCTCGGCTGCACGAGCGTGGTCTGCTCCGACAAGACGGGCACTCTCACGCTGAACGAGATGACCGCCCGCCGCCTCGTCATCCAGGATGCCGAGCACACCGTGAGCGGCGAGGGCTACTCCCCGGAGGGCACGATCTCCGACCTCGACGGCGGGACCCCCTTCGTCATCGACAACGCCCTGCTCGGCATGGCACTCTGCAGCGACGCGGTCGTCAACAACCAGTCCGGCACCTGGGAACTGGTGGGCGACCCCACCGAAGGCGCACTTGTGGTGCTCGCAATGAAGGGCGGAGTCGACGTTTCCGCCCAGCGCGCGAGCCACATGCGCATCGCGGAGGTCCCTTTCGACTCCGCCGTGAAGCTCATGGCCACCTTCCACCGCATCGTTGATTCCGGCGGCCACGAGACCGTGCGGGCGTTCGTGAAGGGTGCCCCCGACGTCATCCTCGACCGTGCGACCCGGATCATCGGTGCGGACGGCTCCGCCGACCCGATGGAGACTTCCAGGGAAGCCGTGCTCACCC
>CAYXRQ010000293.1:0-2177 GCA_964466765.1 uncultured Bifidobacterium sp.
AGGGCGACCTCGCCCGGAGCATCTCGGAGGTCGTGAACGACGCCGTGATCACCGAGGCAATCCTCGGCAACTTCTACGACCCTTCCCGTCTGCGGACCGTGGTCGAGGCGCGGCTCGGGTCGCCGCTGTCGGTCCTGTCGTACGCCCCGTACCAGAAGGCGACGGGCGGGAAGACAGTGGCGGAGCTCAACTCCGGCCTCGACCATGTGATCGAGGTGGTGGAGGCATGCGTGGGGGACATCAGGTCGCGCACCGAGACCCAGCCCACCTTCGACGATCTGCTCCGCCGGGCGGCCGAGCTACTCGCAGACAAGAACCAGGTCGTGCTCACGGCGGCGCTCCGTCAGCGTTTCCGTCTTGCCGTCATCGACGAGGCCCAGGACACCGACAAGCTCCAGTGGTCGATCTTCCGGCACATCTTCGACCCGGGCTCCGCCACGCACACGCTCGTCGCCGTGGGGGATCCCAAGCAGGCGATCTACAGGTTCAGGGGTGCGGACATCGAGGCGTACCTTGCGGTCCGGGACGACCCGAAGCGCCTCACGTTGCGGCGCAACTGGCGCAGTGACGCCGATCTCCTGGAGGGGCTCAACCATCTCTTCGCAGGGTGGTCGTTCGGGGAGGGGATCGACTACGTGCCGGTCACTGCCCGGGACGGTGCGCCGGGGTCATCGCTGCACGGGAGTGCGCCGTTGACAATCATCGATATCGGGGCTGCCGGGAACGCCGGTCGCGTCGTCAGGCCTGCGGCGCTCCGAGTGCGGGAGATCCTGGAGCAGGTGAGCATCACAAAGGCCGGCGAGACCAAGAAGGCCAGGCCGGGTGACATCTGTGTGCTCGTCACCAGCAAGAAGACCGGAGCTGCCATCGAGGCGGAGCTGAAGGGCCTGGGGGTGAGTGCCGTCAGTTCCGGCACGGAGAACGTGATGAAGGGCGAGATGGCCGGAGCACTCACCCGGCTCTTCCGCGCGATCGCAGACCCGCACGACACGTCCCTCATCAGGCTTGCCGCGGCAACCCCGTTCTTCGGGGTGGAACTGGCCGATGCCGGCGCGCTCGACAAGCAGCGGATAGAGGACATCCAGCGAACGGTCACCGAATGGGGGCGAGCGCTCCGCAGCAGCGGAGTCGCCGCCGTTGCCGCCCGCCTGCGCGGGGACGAGGCCATCGCTGCCCGCATCGTGCGCGGCGACGCCGGGGAGAGGCGCGAGACCGATTTCGCCCATGTGGTCGAGCTGCTGCACCGGGCCACCAATGGAGTCGGGTGCCAGGCCCGGGCGGTGCTCGAGGCGATGACCGACTTTGCCGGGCGCGAGGACCAGTCAGAGACCGTGAGCCGGCGCGTGGAGAGTGACCGTGACGCAGTGAAGATCATGACGGTGCACGCGTCCAAGGGGCTCGAGTTCCCCATCGTGGTCGTTGCTGACCTGTGGAAGAAGAGGAAGAACTCCCGCGGCGCCGACGAGTTCCATCGCGAGAAGGCCGGCTCGCCTGGCGTGAAGGAGCGCGTGATCGATGCGGGCTACGTGACGGGGCGCGAATTCAAGGAGGCAAAGGCCGGCCGGGTCTCGGAGGAGGCGGACGAGGTCCTGCGGCTCTTCTACGTGGCGCTCACGAGGGCGAAGCACCATGTGTCGCTGATCGTCGCCGCGCGGCCCGAGAACGACAAGGGTGGCGAACGCGTCACGGAGGGACTGGAGGACCCTGCACGTTTTGCGCCTGTCGGCCGTCTTGTCGACGTGGTCACTGCCGGGGCAATCGGCAGGTTCCCGCGGTACGAGGCGAAGATGACGGGGGAGGAGCCCGGCCTCGCGTCGTTCGGTGGCTCCACCGCGCAGACGTATCAGCGCATGTCATTCTCCGGCATCGCGAAGAAGCGCCAGGGCAGGAAGACGGACGTCAACGACATCGACGACCGGAGCGGCGGGGGGCACAACGACGACGATGAGCCGATCATCTCGATCAGGTCGGGGTACTGCGATGACACTGTCCCACTCGGCGTTCCCGAGATGCCTCTCGCACGGCTGGTCGGGGGCACGTACTTCGGCAAGATCATGCACTCGGTGTACGAGAGGGTCGACTTCGCGGCGCCGGACCTGGAGGCAGAGGTCGCGCGCGTGGTCGACACGGTGGCGAACGGGGCGCTCCTCGGCAGGTACCGCGAGGAGCTCGTTCGT
>CAYXRQ010000294.1:0-2169 GCA_964466765.1 uncultured Bifidobacterium sp.
GGTCGGTGAAGTACACCTTGCAGCCGTTGATCTGCCAGAGGAGGAAGTTGGAGATGCGCGTCTCGCCTGAGGTGCGCACCAGCACGTCGACCGCGGGGAGCGAGGGGTCGTAGAGGTTCTTCTCGATTGCTGAGGTGTCGACCGGGCCCGCCGCGGCCGCACGCGAGGCCGCCCGCGCGAGCTCGGCACGGCCGCCGTAGTCGAAGGCCACCGTGACGACGAGTCCGCTGTTGGGTGCGGTGTCGGCGATGGCCTTGTCGATCGCACGCTGGACGTACACGGGGGTGCGCGCCCCCTTCTCCTTGAACGGCCGCCCGATCCAGCGGATGGAGGCGTTGTTGCGCCGCATCTCGTCGACCCGACCGAAGATCTTGCGGTGCAGGGAGAGGATGTGGCGCACCTCCGGCCTGGGCCGGACCCAGTTCTCGGTGGAGAAACCGAACACAGTCAGCCATCCCACGTCGCGGGCGGCCGCTGCCCGGACGATCTCTGCGAGTGCCTCCTCGCCGGCGGTGTGCCCTTCCGTGCGGGGAAGTCCGCGCTTGCGTGCCCAGCGCCCGTTGCCGTCCATCACGCAGGCCACGTGCACCTTCCGTGGCGCTCCGGCAGGGGGAAGGTTCTTGTCGTTCACGGCGGTCCAACCCTACTGATGCCGTGTCACACGACCGTGACAGCCCCGCCGGGGCTCCCCTTCGTGGGAGAATGAGAAGGTGAGTCCCTCCTCCGCAGCCAGTGCCGACGGTCTCGTGCACGTCCTCGTGTGCGGCGGCACTCCGCGGGAATGGGGAGCGATGTCGGGGGCCGACTGGGGCGACCGGTTCGCCGAGATCGCGCGCGGTGTCGGCCGTGTCGGCGCACGGTGGGTCACCGTGATGCCGCACCATTCCTCGCCGGGGGCGGCGGCAGACCTCGAGCGGATGGCGTCCGTCTTCGGCGCGATGGACAAGGTCGAGCAGGTCCCCGCCCATGCCTCGGTCCGGTACCTCTGGCGCAGGGATGACGGGCTGGGCATCGTGGTCGACCCGCACGCGGACGGTCACGCCCGTTTCGCCACGGTCGTCGAGTCGATGCGCCTCTCCGGGGAGGCCGTCACCGATGAATCGCTCTCGGTCGCGCTGCTCGAGCCTGTCCCCGGCGAGCCGGACCTCGCGCTCATCCTCGGCCGGCCCGACACGCTGCCGACCTCCCTGGTGTGGGAGCTCGCGTACAGCGAGCTGGTCTTCCTCGACATCGACTGGTCCGCTCTCCAGGCCGGACACCTGGAGATGGCGATCGACGACTTCAACCGGCGCCACCGCAGGTTCGGCGGGCTGGATTCGTGAACCCGTGGAGTGACGAGGCGATTGTCCTCGGGTCGCGCAAGTCGAACGAGTCCAACAGGGTGGTCTTCCTGCTCACGCGCGGTCACGGAAGGATCGCCGCGGCCGCGAACGGGGTGCGCAAGACCAAGTCCCGCATCGGTGCCCGCCTGGAGCCGATGAACCACGTCGAGGTGCTCGTGAAGCCGGGCCGGGGTCTCGCGGTCATCGACGAGGTCAAGCTGGTGACCGTGCACCACAGGCTCCACTCCGACCTCGCGCGCATGTCGCAGGGGATGGCCATGCTGGAGGCGGTGGACAGGATCACCCCGGACCACGAGCCCGTGCCCGAGATCTTCGAGCTGCTGCGCCGCGCCCTCGCCACGCTCGACCAACAGAAGAGCCCCTTGATGCTCGCGGCCTTCTACCTGAAGCTGCTCGCCGTCGAGGGGTCCGCCCCCCAGCTGGGGTCGTGCGTGGGGTGCGGCGCAGCGGAGGACCTGGTGGGGTTCGACATCGTGCAGGGCGGGGCTCAGTGCGGCTCGTGCCGGATGGGGGCACCATTCTCGGCGCAGGCGCTCGACGTGCTGCGCATGATCCTCGGGGGCAACCTCCGTGCGGCCCTCGACCTCGGGGAGTCCCCGGCGGTGCACGAGGCGCACCAGATGGTGATGAACATGATGGAGGCCCACCTGGAGCGCCGCATACGGAGCCTCGGGGTCTTCGACCGCCACTTGTAGGCTTTCCTCCTCATGCCCGCCAAGGACCTCGACCAGATCGTCAACCTGTGCAAGCGCCGCGGGTTCGTCTACCCGTCGGCCGAGATCTACGGGGGCTTCCGTTCCTCGTACGACTACGGCCCGCTCGGGTC
>CAYXRQ010000295.1:0-2160 GCA_964466765.1 uncultured Bifidobacterium sp.
TCGCAGCGACTACCCCAACCAGATCAACAACGTGCTCGCGTTCCCCGGCATCTTCCGCGGCGCGCTCGACGCCCAGGCCACCGACATCACGGAGGGCATGAAGCTCGCTGCTGCCGTCGCCATCGCCGAGTCGGTGACCGATGCCGAGCTGAAGCCGGAGTTCGTGGTGCCGTCTGTGTTCGACCGCTCCGTGGTGGAGCGCGTGGCACCGGCCGTCGCCGCGGCTGCCGTCCGCGACGGCGTCATCCGCAAGGTCTGACCCCCGCTTCCGCATCATTCCGCCGCACCGCTTAGGTTGTGGCGATGGACATCACTGACATCGCGGCCAGGGCCCGGGCACTGGGTGCGGCACTCGAGCCGTTCGTCGGCCAGGTCTACTTCTCACCGGAATGCCACCGTTCCTACGAGGGGCTCGGTTTCTCCCCGAGCCCGGGCGAGATGAACGGCGTGGCGATGCCCGAGATGGTCTCGTACTTCACCAGCCGCGGGTCGTTGATGGGCCAGGTCCCCGGCGAGCTGGTCGCGGCCGCGTTCGCGGTGTTCAACCCGGTCATCGTCGTCCCCGCCGTCACGACGGGCTGGACGGTCACTGACGCCCCCACCGTGTGCGCCGCCCGGCGCGACGGGGCCGTCGCACAGCTCGGGCGCATCCTCGGGGACTCGCCGGAGGGCATTGCGCGGGTGCGGCAGGTGCTCGAGCGCGCCGTCGCCGTGCTGCGCCCGGAGGGACGCCCCCTGTTCGCCGGTGCACTCTCGCAACCCGTTCCCCCGACTGACCTCGGTGCGGCGTGGCACTTCGGTGACATGCTGCGCGAATTCCGCGGCGACTGCCACACGGCCGCATGGATCTCTGCCGGGCTGGATGCGACGGAGATCGGTCTTCTCACGGAGCTGTACTGGGGCCTGCCGCTCAAGTCGTACAGCAGGACGCGCGGCTGGAGCGAGGACGACTACGGCGCCGCGCTCGAGCGGCTCTCTTCGCGCGGTCTGGTGGCCGACGGCGCGTTCACCAGTGCCGGCAGGTCGCTGCGTGAGGAAGTGGAGACCGCGACTGACCGCCAGCAGGTCACGGTGCTCGCGTCCCTCGGCGACGAATTCGACGAGACCGTGGGAGTGCTGTCGGGGTGGAGCCGTGCGGTGCAGGCTGCGCACGGCTACCCGCAGTCCGGCCCGCACGAGCTCGCCGAAGCCGCGCGCCGGCGCTGAGGGCGGAAGGCCAGGCCGTGGACACCCGACGATGGGACGCCGAGCGCGCGGCGCAGTGGCGTGCCGCCTCCGGGTGGCGCGTCGGCTGCAACTTCGCGCCGTCGACCGCAGGCAACCAGCTGGAGACCTGGCAGGAGGACACCTTCGACCCGGCGACGATCGACCGGGAGCTCGGCTGGGCCGCGGGTCTCGGCATGAACACGGTGCGGCTGTACCTGCACGACATCGCATACCAGGAGGACGCAGAGGGTTTCCTCCGGCGTCTCGACACGGTGCTCGCGACTGCGCATGCCCACGGGATCGCAGTGATGCCGGTGCTCTTCGACGGCGTGTGGAACCCGTGGCCGCGCGCCGGTGCCCAGCCGGAACCCGTCCCGCGGCGGCACAACTCGGTCTGGGTGCAGTCACCGGGAACAGAGATCATGCACGACGAGTCCCGGTGGGACGGACTGCGACCGTACGTGCAGGACGTGGTGTCCCGCTTCGCATCGGACCCGCGCGTGCTCCTGTGGGACCTGTTCAACGAGCCCGACCAGGTCGATGCCGTCACCCTGCGCGCCGGCAGCAGGGACCGCAAGATCGCCGCGGCCACCGGTCTCGTCGAAAGGGTCTTCGACTGGGTCCGTGATGTGGGTCCATCCCAGCCGCTCACGGTCGGCCTGTGGGAATGGCGTGCGGACGGCCGGCCCGCGGACAACCCGCTGAACGACCTGGTGCTCCGGCGCAGCGACGTGGTGTCGTTCCACTGCTACGAGCCGGAGGACCGCCTTCGTGCGGTGATCGGCGCGCTCCGCGTGCACGACCGGCCTCTCGTGTGCACAGAGTGGCTCGCCCGCGAGGCCGGTTCCACCGTGGACCTGCTGGAGGTGTTCGCCGACGAGGGTGTGGATGCCCTCAACTGGGGCCTCGTCGACGGCCGCACCCAGACCCGATTCCCCTGGCGTTCTTGGACGG
>CAYXRQ010000296.1:0-2149 GCA_964466765.1 uncultured Bifidobacterium sp.
ACATGCCCAAACCCTACTGGCGTTCGCCGTCGTGTTCTCCTGCGGGGTCCTCCGTGCGGACCAGGCGGTCGGTGTCGACGTCCCCGGCGGGACCGTCGTGGACGAGGCGCCCGTCACGCAGCGCCGTGATGCGCGAGACCGTGTGCACGAAGGACAGCTCGTGGGTGGCCACGAGCACCGTGGCCCCGCCCCCCGAGGCCTCCGCCAGCATCTCCAAGAGGGCCTCCTTGCCGGCGGAGTCGAGGCCGACGAACGGCTCGTCCACCATCAGGATGTCGAACGGCCGGATGAAACCGATCGCGAGCGCGGCCTTCTGCTTGAGGCCGCGGCTGAACCGGTTCGGCATGCTGTCCGCGCGGTCGTAGATGCCGAGATGGCCGAGCAGGTCAGCGGCCTGTTGCTCCCACGCGGTCTCCCCGTGCAGGCGCGCGACGTACTCGAGGTGCTCCCACAGGGTGAGGTCGTCGTAGAAGGTGGGCTGGTCGGCCACGTAACTGAGCGCGGCGCGCGCACCGAGCGAGCCGGAGGCGTGCCCGCACACGCTGACGCTGCCCTCCGATGCATCGAGGAGGCCTGCGGCAATCCGAAGCATCGTGGTCTTGCCGCTGCCGTTGTGGCCGATGAGCGCGACGCGCTCGCCGTGCTCGATGCGCAGCGACACGGGGGACAGTGCAGGTGCGTCGCCGTAGCTCTTCGCCACGCCGTCGAGTTCGAGTGCTGCGGTCATGCGGTCTCCTTCGTTGCGGGCGCCGGCTTCGGGGGATTGGAGGCACTGGCGGCGTTGCGGAACCATGCGCTGATCGCGTCCCGCTGCCGCACCCAGCCTGCGACGAGGCCGGCCACGATGCCGACACCGAGCGCGGTGCGCACGAGCACGCCGGGGATGCTGTTGCCGTGGTCGTGGGCATGGACGAGCGCGACGACCGGGGTGGAGCCGATGACCGAGATCACCGGAGGCCACGCGGCGCGGACCACTGTGCCCATGCCGCTCACCTCGGGCGGCATGTAGAGGCCCTGGTTCGTGGTGCCGGCGGGGTCGGGCGCGCCCTTCACCGCGTTCACCACGGCACCGGCCACGCCGGCGAGCGCGGCGGGGATGCCGAGGAGGGCGACCGCCACGAGGGTCATCGCGTGCGGTTCCAGTGCCCATGCGGCGGCACCGCCGACGAGCACGAACGGCACGGTGGCGAGCGCCGGCACGGCCAGGTGACGGGCGTGCAGCAGGCCACGCTCAACCGGGAGCGAGTCGGTGCGGTCGGGCTGGTCGATCTCCTGGCTGAGCGGCTCGATGATGTCGAGGCCGAGCACGAACAACGCGAGCCCGCTGACCACGAGCAGCGGCGTGGTGCCGCGCCACGCACCGACGAGCGCCACCGCCGCGGTGACGGACAGCAGCGCCATGCGCACCAGGCGGCGCAGGGGGAAGTGCGCCAGGCTGCGCACACAGCGAGCGGTCACGGGGTCGCGCCGCACGAAGCCGGGGGCACGGAACCAAGGCTTCTCGCGCATGTGCTCCTGGCTGAGCTGGCGGCGCAGCAGGACGACGGTGCGGATGTCCTGCAGGGTCACGGCGAACTTCAGCTGCGACACGAGCGCGCTGCGGCGTGCGAGGGCCTCCAGGCTGAGGCGGCCGGTGAGCCACAGCGAGAGGGCGGCGAGGGCCGCGAGCACGGCGGCGGCGGCGATCCCTGACCCGCGCCCCATTGCGAGGGAGATGTCACCGAACGGCGAGAACGGGGCGGGGGGATGGGCCGGTGCGAACACCGCCGCCGCCTGCCACGCGACGAGCCCGCCGCCGAGGAGGCCGGTCGCGAAGCGCGGCACGTGCAGCGTGTGCACGAGCAGGGCTGCGACCACGAACGAGGCGGTGATCATCGCGCCGCCGAGCGCCCCGAGGAGGACGAACTGCGACGGGCCGTTGCCCCAGCTCTCGGGCACGCGCTTCGAGATGACGAGTCCGGCCGCACCTCCCGCGATCGCACCGGTGAAGGCCGCCGTGCGCAGACGCTGCATCGCCGGGCGGCGCAGCGCCGCTCCGCGGTCCACGGGGGCGAGGAGGACGTGACGCACCTCGGCGTCCTCCACGTTCACCGGGCCGCCCTGGGCGCCGCTGCGCATGCCGAGGAACCACACCACCGCCATGACCAGG
>CAYXRQ010000297.1:0-2134 GCA_964466765.1 uncultured Bifidobacterium sp.
CCCGCGAGAATCAAGGCCCATGTCCTCGATCGTCGTCTCCGACCTGGCCTTCGGCCACCCGGGGGCGGACCAGCTGTTCTTCGACGTGTCCTTCACGGTCTCCCCCGGCGAGCACGCCGTGCTGGTGGGCGCGAACGGCGTCGGAAAGTCCACGATCCTGCGCATCCTCTCGGGCACCTACGAGCCCGATGACGGCGAGTTCGCCATCGGCGGCAACTTCCTCACCATGACCCAGGACGTCGGCATGTCGCGCCCTGACGACACCCTGCGCGAGATGCTGATCGAGGTTGCGCCCGTCGCCCTGCGCGACGCGGGCCGTGCGCTCGTGGCCTCCGAGAAGCGGATGATGTCCGGCGAGGACGACGGAATGGAGTACGCCGAGCGACTGGCCGTGTGGGGCGACCTCGGCGGCTACGACCTGGAGACCCAGTGGGCCGCGGCGGCGCAGCGCAGCGTGAAGACCCAGGTGACCGACTTCGCGACGCGACTCGTGTCGGAGCTGTCCGGCGGCGAGCGCAAGCGCCTGGTGCTTGACCTGCTGCTGAACAGCGGTGCCGACGTGCTGCTTCTCGACGAGCCGGACAACTACCTTGACATCCCCACCCGCCACTGGCTGGAGGAGCAGCTGAACGCATGCAAGTCCACGATCCTCATGGTCAGCCACGATCGTGCGCTGCTGGAGAAGGTCGCCACGAAGGTGGTCACGGTCGAGGGGTCGGGGTGCTGGGTGCACGGTGGTTCCTACCGCACCTACCCGGAGGCGCGCGCGGCGCGCCAGGAGCAGCTGGGCGACGCACTGAAACAGTGGAACGACGAGGAACGGCGCCTCTTCCACCACATGAAGATCATGAAGCAGCGAGCTGCGCAGAACTTCAAGAACGCCACCAAGGCGAACGCGGCCGAGACGCGCTGGGAGAAGTTCGTGAAGGCCGGACCGCCACCGCCGCCCGTGCCGGACCAGCAGATCCACGTGCGGTTCCGCGGCGCGGACAGCGCGCGCCGCGTCGTCAAGTTCGATTCCGTCGGCATCGACGACCTGTTCCTCCCCTTCAGCGACGAGATCCACTTCGGCGAGCGGCTCGGGCTCATCGGCCCGAACGGCACCGGCAAGACGCACCTCCTCTCCGCGGTCATGGCGGCCTCGGCGCAGGAGATGCCCGGCATCACGTTCGGCCCGCGCACGAGCGTCGGCATGTTCACCCAGGTGCACGACAGGCCCGAGTTCAGGGGCCGGCAGTGCATCGACATCGTGCGTGACAGGCTGGTCGAGGAGGAGAAGTCCATGGGCGCACTCGCGCGCTACGGGCTGCGCAACCAGGCCCGGCAGGAGTTCCAGACGCTCTCGGGAGGACAGAAGGCGCGGCTGGAGATCCTGATGCTGGAGCTCGCCGGCCACAACGTGCTGCTGCTCGACGAGCCGACCGACAACCTCGACATCGAGTCGAGCGAGGCACTCGAACAGGCTCTCGACGGGTTCGAGGGCACCGTCATCGCGGTCAGCCACGACCGAACGTTCCTCGCGCGCCTCGACCGGTTCGTGATGATCACCGACGACGGCCTCGTGTACGAGATCCCGGACTACGACCTGGCGCTGCAGGGCCTGGCCGCACCCGGCGAGCTCGCATCCCTGCGGCTCGCCAAGCCACTGAACGCATGAGGAAACGACCGTGACGGACATGACCTTCAACACCACGGGCGGCATCCACGAGATCCCCGTCGCCGATCTCGGGGCCACGGGAAGGCTGTGGCTGTGCGGCAAGCACCACATCGCCCCCGACACCGAGGGTGTGAGGTCGGGCTGCGGCGATGCCCACGTGGTGTGCCTGGTGGAGAGGTTCGAGCTGGAGGGCCGCTACGACCCGTACGTGGAGTGGCTGGAGCGGCACGCCGGCACCCACGCCACCTGGTTCCCGATCCCCGACCTGACCGCACCGGTTCTGGAGGAGGCCCACGGCCTCTACGAACGGCTCTCCTCGATGCTTCTTCGGGGCAACAACCTCGTGGTCCACTGCGCCGCCGGCATCGGCCGTGCCGGCACCACGGCAACGGGCGTGCTGATGTTGCTCGGCATGGACATGCACGACGCCATCGACCGCGTCCGCTCGCACAGGCCGATGGCCGGCCCGGAGAGCGG
>CAYXRQ010000298.1:0-2133 GCA_964466765.1 uncultured Bifidobacterium sp.
GCTCGAGTTGTCGATCACGGTGACTCCCGCGGCCGCGAAGCGCGGGGCGAGCTCGCGCGACGAGGTGGCCCCGGCGGAGAAGAGCGCGATGTCGAGACCTGAAGGGTCAGCAGTGGATGCGTCCTCCACCGTGACGTCGCGGTCGCCGAAGCGCAGGACCGTGCCGGCTGACCGTGCGGAGGCGAAGAACCTGATCTCGGAGAGCGGGAAATTCCTCTCCAGGAGCAATGTCCTCATGACGCTCCCGACCTGGCCTGTGGCCCCGACAACTCCCACTCGCATGGGCAGCAAGGCTAACCACGGCGGGCGAGAAGCCACCAATGACTTTTGTTCGCCACGTCGAGGTCACGCTGCGCGACCGTCTCGCCGCGGTACTCGACCGGCTTCTGCGGCCTGCCCGGATGGTGGAGAACCGCCACCTCCGCGAGGTCGATCTTCGTGGCCTCCACGGCGGCGAACACACGCCGCGGGTCCAGCCTGTTGGCCTGCCACCCGAGCCGTGTCGACCAGCGCCAGCGCGACAGGCGCCCGCCCACCACCGGGAGGTGCCACAACGACCTCACCACAGCACCGGCGGGAACGAGCACCGCATCCTCGGGCACCCACGTGCGGAAGTTGAGCGCGACCCACCCGCCCGGCTTCACGATGCGCAGCGCCTCCCGGGTGAGACGGATCGCGTCGGTGGACTTGCAGTGCTGGAGCGTGATGTAGGAGAACACGACGTCGACGCTCTGGTCGGGGACGTTGATCGAGTTCCCGTCGGCGATGTGGACGGTGCGGAACGAGGCCGTGGTGCCGAACCGTGCGACGGTCTCGCGGCAGCGCTCGAGGAACGCCGCGTCGACATCGGTCGCCGTGACGCTCGCGAACCTCCGGGTGAAGGCGGCAGTCATCCGCCCGATCCCCGAACCGATCTCCAGGAACGAGAGCCCCGCCGCAGAGCCGGACCAGCCGAACCTGTCGACGTACACATCCACCTCGGCGTTGCCCGTCTCCACGAAGCTCTCGAGGCTCAGGGACCCGCCGGTGAGGTTGTTGAAGACCCAGCCGGTCTCGCGGACGACGTCGTCGGCGCTCTCACGAGCCTCGGCGCGGGTGCCCGCGGCGCGCCACGGCGTCAGCTGACGGCGTCTCTCTGCCATCCGCCGATTCTGGCAGACGGGCCTACTTGCGCTCGGGCAATGGCGCGGAGTACGCGGTGCCGGAGTCGAGCCCGAACGCCGTGTGGAGGGCGCGGACTGCCGTCTCCATGTCCGAGGACGAGATGACCACCGAGACGCGAATAGTGCTGGTGGAGATCATGTGGATGTTCACGTTGTTGTCCGCAAGCACCCTGAACATCCTCGCGGCGATGCCGGGGCTGGTCTTCATGCCGGCACCCACGAGCGAGACCTTCGCGATGTCGGCGTCGTGCGTGACAGCCTGCGCACCGATCTCCGCGGCGACGCGGGCGACGATGCTCTCCGCGGTCTTCATGTCCGCCTTCGGCACGGTGAAGGAGATGTCCGTGAGCCCGTCCTTCGACGTGTTCTGCACGATCATGTCCACGTTGATGTTCGCGTTGGCGAGGTTCTCGAACAGCGCGGCCGAGATGCCGGGGCGGTCGGGGACGGCGATGACCGTCACCTTCGACTCGCTCGCGTCCTGCACGACTCCGGAGATGATGGGGTCTTCCATGGCTGCTCCTCCTTCGGGGGCTTCGTTCGCGACCCACGTTCCGTGTTCCCAGGTGAAACTGGAACGGACGTGGATCGGGACGTTGTGGTTGCGCGCGAACTCGACAGATCGCAGCGCGAGGACCTTGCTGCCGACACCTGCCATCTCGAGCATCTCCTCGAACTGCAGCCGGGGGAGCTTGCGGGCCTGGGGCACGATGCGCGGGTCGGCGGTGAACACTCCGGTGACGTCGGTGTAGATCTCGCACACGTCGGCATCGAGCGCGGCGGCCAGTGCGACAGCCGTGGTGTCGCTCCCGCCGCGGCCGAGCGTGGTGACCTCGCTGTCCGTGGACACGCCCTGGAAGCCCGCGACCACCACGACCTTGCCGGCCGAGAGCGCGTCACGGACGCGGTCACCCTTGACCTCGAGGATCTTGGCCTTCGTGTGCACGGTGTCGGTGATGATGCCGACCTG
>CAYXRQ010000299.1:0-2131 GCA_964466765.1 uncultured Bifidobacterium sp.
GCAGCTCACGGACCTCGCCCCGGGGGAGCGGCTGAGGGTGGCGGTCCTCGCCGAGCCCCCGGGCGGCTCCACGCACCCCGGTGTCGCCGCCGCCGTGCGCGCCGCGGCGGACGCGCTCGCGGACGCAGGACACGATGTGGTGGAGGCCGTGCCGCCTGATTACGAGCTGTCCTTCCTTCTGTGGGCGGCGATGCTCTTCACGGAGCTCCACGACATCCGTGACCAGATCGACCTGGTGATGGGCGAGGGCGGCAAGGCACTGATCGCGAACGCGCTGGACAAGTTCCCGAAGATGTCCTCGCTCGAGTACTACATGGTGCACGCGCAGCGCGACGGGGTCGCCCGCAAGTGGGGCATGTGGTTCAGGGACCACCCGGTGCTCCTGTCTCCCACGTGGTCGCAGCCCGCGTTCGTGGCCGACTGGGACATCTCCGGCGAGGAGGGTTCCATGGGTACTCTCGAGTTGATGCGCCCCGTGCTGCCGGGCAACCTTCTGGGCCTGCCGTGCGCCGTGGTTCCCGGCGGCATGGCCGACGGCCTGCCGGTGGGCGTGCAGGTCATCGGAGACCGCTACACGGACCTGCGTGTGCTCTCCGTTGCCCAGCAGGTCGAGGACGCCCTCGGCATCATCACCCCGATCGCCCCGCGCTGAGGCATTCCGCGCGACGGGTGTGGCTCAGCCGCGCCGGTCCTGCAGGAACGGGAAGCGGCCGCGCACGTCGGCGACCACGGACGGCTCGACGTCGGCACACGTGACCGACACACCTGCCCCGGCGACGGTCTCGTTGCCGAGCGGGTCGATGATGCGGGAGTCGCCTGCGTAGGTGAGCCCCCCGCCGTCGCCGACCCTGTTGACCCCGACCACGTACGCCTGGTTCTCGATGGCGCGTGCGCGCAGGAGGGCCATCCAGTGCTCGCGCCGGCTCACCGGCCAGTTGGCCGGCACCACGTAGAGGTCTGTGCCCGCCGCGAGCGCCCAGAACTCGTCGGCGAAACGCAGGTCGTAGCAGACGAAGAGCGAGACCCGCAGACCCTCGATGTCCACCGTGACGTGGCTGTCACCCGCGCGGAAGTGCCTGTCCTCGCCGCCGTAGGTGAACGGGTGGATCTTGGCGTACCGGTGCTGCGTGCCGTCGGGGCCTGCGACGACGAGGGAGTTGAACGGGCGCGGGTCGTCGGGCGCGGTCTCGGGGCAGCTGCCCGCGACCCATACCCCGTGCCGCGCCGCCATCTCGGAGAGGAACGTGCTGGAGGGCCCGCCGGCCGGCTCGCCGATGTCGTCCCTGTCGACCACGAAGCCCGTGGAGAACATCTCGGACAGCACGATGAGCCGTGCACCCTCCCCGGCGGCACGCGCGACGAGCGGCGCGAGCGCGGCGAAGTTTGCGGCCCTGTCGGCCCACACGATGTCGTGCTGGACGGCGGCCACACGCATGGGTTCAGTCTGTCACTTCCAGGCGGCGAGCCGACGCGCCGCCTCCTCGATGGTGGGCATCTGCTTGCAGAACGCGAAACGGACGATGTGCCTGCCCTCCGCGGCGTTCGCGGGCGAGTAGAGCACGCCGGCGGGGATCGCCACCACGCCGCAGGCCGACGGCATCGACCTGCAGAACTCCATTCCGTCCCCGTCGCTGCGCCTGGCGCGGACGTCCGCCGTGACGAAGTAGGTGCCCGAGGAGGCGTAGGGGGCGAGCCCCGCATCTGCGAGCGCGGCGCGCAGCACGTCCCGCTTTGCCTGCAGGTCGGCGGCGAGGGCGGTGAAGTACGTGTCGGGGAGACGGAGTCCCGCGGCGATGGCCGGCTGGAACGGCGTGCCGCCGGCGAACGTGAACAACTGCTTGGCCATGCGCACCGCGCTGATGAGCGGCGCCGGGCCGCAGGCCCACCCGATCTTCCACCCCGTCGTGTTGAACGACTTGCCGCCCGAGGACACCGTGACGGTGCGTCCCGCCATTCCCTCGAGACCCGCGACCGGGATGTGCCGCCCACCGTCGAAGACGAGGTGCTCGTACACCTCGTCCGACACGACGATCAGGTCGTTCCTGGTCGCGACATCTGCGACTGCCTGCAGTTCCTCGCGGGAGAATACGGTGCTTGTGGGGTTTTTCGGGGAGTTTATCGGAATCTTGGG
>CAYXRQ010000300.1:0-2129 GCA_964466765.1 uncultured Bifidobacterium sp.
CCTCGGCTCGAGGGAAGGTGATGGGGTCGATGGTAGTGAACCCCGCCCTAGAGCGAGGGGAAGAAGATGGACAGCTCGCGGGCTGCGGATTCGGCCGAATCGCTGCCGTGGACGAGGTTCTCGGTGAAAAGAGTGCCGAAGTCGCCGCGGATCGTGCCGGGGGCCGCGTTGCGGGGGTTGGTGGTGCCCATCATGGTCCGCACGATCTCCCAGGTGTCCTCCGGGCCCTCCACGGCAAGGGCGACAACGGGGCCACGGGACATGAAGGTCACGAGGTCGGCGTAGAAACCCTTGCCGACGTGCTCCTCGTAGTGGCGTGCGAGGGTGCCGGCATCGAGGGTGCGCAGCTCCATCGCGGCGATCCGGAGGCCCTTCTGCTCGAAGCGGGAGAGGATGGCGCCCACGAGGCCGCGCTCCACGGCATCGGGCTTCAACAGGACGAGGGTGCGGTTGGACATGGGTTTCAGGCTACGGGGAGACGGTTCCGATGCCCCGTCGGCCACGGTTCGGGCCTGTTCTCAGGGCAGAACGGTGCGCAGATGGGTCCTGGCGGCACCCACCACATAGAGGGAACCGGCCACCAGGACCGCATCCTCGGCGGCGGCATCCGCGAGGGCACGGTCACATCCCCGCTCCACACCGGCGAAGGACTCCACGTTGTCGCACCCGAGGGCACGCGCCGCCGCGGCGACATCGTCGGCAGGACGGGCCCGCGGCGAGGGTGCGGTCACGCACACGACCAGGTCGAACTCGTCGGCCCGCAGCGCCCCCAGCATGTCGGCGACGTCGCGCCCGCCCAGCGCACCCACCACGAGGATGCGCCGGCCCGGGGGGTCGAAGTCGTCGAAGAACACCTGCGCGCACGTGTCGGCTCCTGCGGGGTTGTGCGCGCCGTCGAGGATCACGAGCGGTTGGTGGCCGAGCACCTCGAAGCGCCCCGGCATCGACACTTCCGCGAAAGCCTCTGCCACCACGTCCGGGTCGAGCGCGGTGCCGAAGAACTCCTCCACGGCGACCAACGCGGCAGATGCGTTCTGACCCTGGTGCGCGCCGTGGAGCGCGAGGAAGAGGTCCGCGTACTCGGTGCGCGGCGTGCGTATGTGCAGCTGCCGGCCGCCGAGAGCGAGGTGGTTGTCGACGACATCGAAGTCCTCGCCGCGCTGCACCAGCCCGGCGTGGGGCTCCGCGGCGAAGATCGGCACGAGCGACGCCCTCGTCTCCCCCACCACCGCGACGGCGCAGTCCTTGATGATGCCGGCCTTCTCGCGGGCGATGTGCTCCAGCGTGGGGCCGGCGAACTCAGTGTGGTCGAGGGCGATGTTCGTGATGACGGAGACGTCGGGCCGCACCACGTTCGTGGCGTCCCACCTTCCGAGCATGCCGACCTCGACGACGGCCACGTCGACGGCCACGTCGGAGAAGTGGCGGAACGCGGCGGCGGTCATGATCTCGAAGTAGCTGGGGCGGACGCCGGAGATCACCTCTGCGTCGGCCACGGCCGCGACGGCGGCGGCGAATTCCTCCCGCAGGACCGGCTCAGAGTCCACCTGCACCCGTTCCCTCACGTCCTCCAGGTGCGGGCTGCTGAACGTGCCCACCTTCAGCCCGTGGGCCATGAGGAGCCTGGTGATGATCTGCGTGGTGGAGCCCTTGCCGTTGGTCCCGGTCACGTGGACCACCCGGTAGTCGAGGTGGGGATCACCGAGCACCGACAGCAGGCGCTCGATCTTCTCCGTGGAGGGACTGTCGACACGGCCAGTCTTCTCGTACGAGGCGTGCTCGTCGAGGTAGGCCAGCGCCTCTTCGTAACGCACGGGGCGGGTCAGCTGGCTGCGCGGCGCTTCGGGGCCGGGCGCGCGGCGCGGGGGACCAGCTCAGCGGGCTTCCGGTTCACGACGCACTCCTCGTCGACGACGATCCGCCCGATGTCGGTGCGGCCGGGCACTTCGTACATGACGTCGAGGAGCGTCTCCTCGAGGATTGCGCGCAGGCCGCGCGCGCCGGTGCCGCGCGTGAGGGCGAGGTCCGCAACGGCGCCGAGCGCCTCCGGGGTGATTTCTAGCTCCACGTCGTCGAACTCGAAGATCTTGGCGTACTGCTTCACGAGCGCGTTCTTCGGCTCGGTGAGG
>CAYXRQ010000301.1:0-2104 GCA_964466765.1 uncultured Bifidobacterium sp.
GCCGCTGGAAATCCCGACGTTGTGAGGAGATCCGGAACTGGGGCGAGAGTCCGATCGCGCCACCCGTCTGCATGAGCAGGTGCTTGGCGAACATGTGGATGGTGGAGATACGCGCGCGTCCCAGCTGCAACAACCAGCTCTTCACCGGCTGCACACAGCGCGGGGCCAGACGCTGCCGCAGTGCGATCGAGCGTGCGATACGTTTCCGCATCTCGCGCGCCGCCTCCCGCGTGAACGTGACGAGCGCGATGTCTTCCAGGCCCAGTCGGCCGGGCGCGCTCCCCTCCACGCCCCGCGCTTCGCGCCAGGTCGAGAGCAGGAAGAGCAAGCGCTCGGACATCGTCTCGGTCTTGCCGGTGCCGGCGCCCGCGGTCACGATGATGTCGGCATGGGGGCTCGCATGGACGATGTCGTACTGCTTCAGATTGATACCGCCCGGCGTGGCCGCCGCATCGACTTTCTCGCGCACCTCTTGCCACCATGCTGGTGCACTGCCTTGCGCTTGTCCGTCCACCATCCAACACCGCTGCGCGGTCGTGAGCTCGACCTCGGACCACTCCAGTAATCTCGCGCGCTTGTAAGCCGCGAGCTGCTTGGCATCCCAGGAATGGCGATAGCCCTGCTTCGGGGTGATCAGGAAGACCCGGATGCCGTAGCGCAGCAAACCGAGGGTGTCGTCGAGGTCATCCCCACCGACACGCAGGACCGAATAACGCGGGCTGCTCGGGAGACCG
Source organism: uncultured Bifidobacterium sp. (assembly GCA_964466765.1). Taxonomy (GTDB): domain Bacteria; phylum Actinomycetota; class Acidimicrobiia; order Acidimicrobiales; family Ilumatobacteraceae; genus UBA2093. The sequence goes on from CAYXRQ010000301.1 coordinate 735, forward strand.
AGCTTGCGACACAGCACATCGAGTCCGACCGTCGCATCGCTGGCGACCGCGAGGCGAATCGCGTCATTGGGGAGCGCCCCTCCGACAGCATTCGACGGGGGCTTGTGAACCGCGACATGCTCCGCGGACCGCGTACTGGCCCCGGCTCGGAACTCGAACTCGAAGGGTTCGAACATCGAGATCGGCGTCGCGTCGACGTCCATCTCACCAGCGACGACGGGCTTGACCGCCGTGGCCTCGTCGACAATCGGCCCCTCGATGTGCCGCATGTGCCGCCGCGACCATGCGACGGCATCGACCTCCTCGCCACCCTTCCAGCGGCGCCGACAGAGGCGACCGTATCGTCGGATCGCCGCGGTATCGATGATGAGCCACCGCTGCTCACTGGTCGCCGAGCCCGCCTCGTGGACGACCACATGGACGGTCGATGAAGTCGCCTTCGCGAGCAGCGCATAGTCGCTGAAGTTCCGAGCGTGGATCCAATGCTCTTCCTCGTTGGTCTGAGGATCCCGGTCCGCCCGGATGCGGCTCTTGACGTCCCAGTACTCCGTCTTGCCTGCATTCTGCCCCATGAAGTCCGGGGCGCACACGGCACGACCGCCCGCGAGGGTGATCATGGGGGCGTTCGTGCCGGAGGTATTCGCGGTGGCCTCACAGAGTGCCGTGACCGTCCACCCCTTCTTGCGGAGATGGTCCTGCCACGCGATCTCGCAGCGACGCCATAGCTGCTCCACTTGCTGGGCCATCGGTCCTCGCACCCTCGACGAAGGAATCCATACAGGAACCCGGACATCGGGCTGTTCCCATCACTTCATACCGCGTAACGCTCCCTCACGACTTGCAGGGACTTCTTGCTGCGCCCATGAAGGTCGGGCTCCGGGCCGACATGCCCGGCCCAGTAATCGAAGGCGTCGCGCATGACTTCCTTGGGAGCTCCGGGCGCCAGCCCCCAGCGACCGAGCTCCTCGGCCTCCTGACCGACGAGCTGCAGGAGCCGCTCATATGAGGTCGATGCACCCGCGGGGACGCCATCCGAGGGGCTCCGTCGGCTGGAGCTAGATGCATTCGCACCCGGCTTCGCCGAACCATCCGAGGTCGATTGGGGCGGCTTCGGCGCGGGAACCGGGGCGACCGGCCCAGGAATCGCTTCTTTCTGGGGCGATGGGGTACTGGGAACGGGACCTTGCCCAGTAGCTCCGGGGCTCTGCAGGCGCTTGAGGAGTGCTTGCGCGCGAGGAGTGTCCCGGAAGGCCAGCTCATGGATGAGCTGCTGCCGCAGGTCCTTGTTGCTCGAGGCACGAACCGCTTTCTCCTCGAGTTCGCTGATCGACATCGGCGCCAGAGGGCGGCCGGGGAATGTTGACATGGTC
>CAYXRQ010000302.1:0-2104 GCA_964466765.1 uncultured Bifidobacterium sp.
GGAGAAGACGGCGGCGAAGCTCATCACCCAGTACGGCGACCTCGCGGGCGTGCTCGCACATGCCGACGAGCAGACCCCGAAGCTCAAGGCGAACCTCCACGAGCACGGCGAACGCGTCACGAGGAACGCGCGGATGATGGTGCTGCGCCGGGACGTCCCCGTGGATGTCGACCTGGGCGCGCTCGCCCCGCGCCCCGACATGGGCGCCGCACGCCGCCTCTTCGAGTTCCTCGAGTTCAAGACCATGGGCAAGCGACTGCAGGACCTGGTGGCAGACCGGGGATGGCAGGTGCGCGACGAGGCCGGCGCGGAAGCGGACGTCAACCCCGTCGAGGCGGTGGCCGTCGCTGCGGCCACGGTCGAGACCCCGGATCCTGCGTCGCTCGCCGGGCTCATCTCGACGCAGAAGGAGCTCTTCGTTGCCGCACGCTGGCAGGGAGACCCGGGGCTGTCTGCCCTCGCAGGTCGCGTTGGCGTGGGCGACAGGGAAGCAGGTCGTGTCGCATGGGCCGGAGCCGACACCGCCGCGGACAGCGTCGTTCTCGGCGCACTCTGCTCGCACCCCCACGTTGTGATGCACGACGCCAAGCCGTTGATGCGCTCGCTGCTGGCGATGGGGGCGGACCTACGCGGGCTCGTGCTGGACACCCAGATTGCGGCGTACCTGGCCGACCCCGCACGGTCCTCGTACTCGCTCGCCTCCGTGTGCCGTGACTTCCTCGGGGCAGAACCGTCGTCGAGCACCGAGTCGTCTGGGCAGTTCGACTTCGGCGGCACGGAGGACTCCGCCTCGTCCGCTGCGTGTGCCGAGGAGGCCCTGTTCACGGCCGCGCTGGCCCCGCTGCTCCGCACCCGGCTTGCCGACATCGGCAACGAGTCCCTGTACGCGGAGGTGGAGAACCCGCTCGTGCGGGTGCTCGCGCGGATGGAGCACCTGGGCATCGCCGTGGACCGGGCGGCGCTGGGCGGCATCAAGGACAGGCTGACCGCGGAGTCGGCCGCGCTGACCGAGACGATCTATGCCGTCGCGGGCCGCCAGTTCAACGTGAACTCCACGAACCAGCTGCGCGAGATCCTGTACGAGGAGCACGGACTGACGCCCGGCAAGAAGACGAAGACCGGCTACAGCACGGATGCGGCCACGCTCGAGAAGCTGCACGACGAGTGGCCCGAGTTCATCGGGCCGTTGCTGCGCTACCGCGAGGTGGAGAAACTGCGCTCCACCTACGGCGAGGGCCTGCTGGCGGAGGTCGACCCTTCGGACTCGCGCATCCATGCCACGTTCAACCAGGCCGTGGCCAGGACGGGCCGTCTCAGCAGCGACCGCCCGAACCTGCACAACATCCCGGTTCGCACGGACGAGGGCAGGGTGTTCCGGACCGCTTTCGTGGCGCGGCCCGGGTGCGAGCTGATGGTCGCGGACTACAACCAGATCGAGCTGCGCTGCATCGCCCACCTCGCGTCCGACCCCGGGCTGGTGGCCGCGTTCACCGCCGGGGAGGACATCCACCGTGCAACGGCCGCCCGGGTGTTCGGTGTCGAGCCATCCGCGGTCACCCACGATCAGCGGTCCAAGGCCAAGATGGTGTCCTACGTTCTCGCCGACGGGATGGAGGCCTACGGGCTCTCGCAACGGCTCGCGATCCCCGTCAACGAGGCGGCCGGCATCCTGGATGCCTACTTCGCGGCGTTCCCGCGCGTGAAGCAGTACATGGACGATGCCGTGCAGGAGGCCCGCCGCAAGCAGTACACGGAGACTCTGTTCGGCCGCCGCCGTCCCATCCCCGAGCTGCTGAGCGACAACTTCCGCATCCGCCAGGCGGGCGAGAGACAGGCGATGAACGCGGCGATCCAGGGGCTCGCGGCGGACATCTTCAAGATCGCACTGGTGCGGATCGACGAGCGGCTGGAGCAGGAGGGCCTCGAGGCGCGCCTGGTCCTGCAGGTCCACGACGAGGTCATCGTGGAGTCGCCCGTGGGGGAGCACGATGCAGTGAACGCCCTCGTGCTCGACGCGATGAAGCACGCCGCGGACCTCGACGTGCCGCTCGAGGTGAACGCGGCATGGGGCCCCACGTGGGCCGAGGCGAAGGCGTGACCGACG